>NZ_JWGQ01000121.1:0-7594 GCF_001069025.1 Streptococcus sp. 1004_SSPC
AACAGACATTTTTGGGCAGAAGGTTATTATGTAAGTACGGTAGGACTTAATGAAGCCACAATTAAGAAATATATTCAGGAACAAGAGAAGCATGATATCGCTTTGGATAAATTAAGCGTGAAAGAATATGAAAATCCCTTTAGGGATAACGGTAAGTAATGCGAATGCCTCTTTGAGAGGCTTGTGACGAGTCAAAAGCAATAAGGCTTGAACAAAGTGAAAGCCAGCGTCTTTAGGCGCTGGCTGGTATTATGGGCTTATAGCCCTTGGTCAAACCACCCGTTAGACGGGTGGTTATGATTTACCCTGAAATTTGATATAATAGCAGGCATAGTAATCTCAGCAGGAGAAGAGAATGAAGGATTTTTTGACAACCACCCAAACTCATCCACCCCAGATACCGTTGCCCTATTATTTACTAATGCTTTTGGCGATGGTGCTTTTGAGTTACTTGAGCTGGCGTTGGTATAAGAATAAGATATGGCGTTGGACCTTTCTCACTATCCAAGCCATTCAACTCTTTGCCCTTTATACCTGGTACCTCTGGCAGGGCTTTCCACTTTACATTAGTCTACCCCTTTACCATTGTCGCATGGCCATGTTTGCTGTTCTCCTCCTGAAAAATAGTAGAATAAAGAGTTATTTCGCTATTATGGGAGTTGTCGGGACTTACTGTGCATTGATTTATCCAGTATTTGATCCCTATGAGTTTCCACATATCACAGGCTTTTCTTTACTAATTGGTCACTATGCCCTACTTGTCAATAGCCTGAATGTCATTTTTAACAGTTATAAAACCCAACCCGTCAGCCAACGACTGATTATGGTGGCTACCTTGATACTGAATCTAGGTCTTGTAATAGTTAATCAGACAATCGGTGGAAACTATGGCATGCTTAAACACACGCCATTTATTATAGGAACTCCCTTATTTGTCAAATACTTTGCTGTTTCAGGAGCTCTGATTTTTCTCATGATAATCATGAAAAAAGGTCTGGAGCGTTTTGAAGAGAAATATTAAATAAATGAAGAAACACGCTATCAGAAAGTTGATAGCGTATTTTTTCATTTTATTTGTTTTATTCTAACACAAAACGCTTTCAGAATTGCTTTCACACTGTAATTTGGATATAATAAAAGAGCTGTGCCTGCGAGAATTATTGCAAGCCTCGACAACAAATGTAGCTCTCACAAGACAGAAATTTTCTGAAAGAAGTGCTACAACTATCTTGCTTTCCAATAAGATTATTTTTTTAAAGAAGAAAGAAAACTATGAGCATTCAAGACGAAATTAAGAAACGCCGTACTTTTGCCATCATCTCTCACCCCGATGCTGGTAAAACAACAATAACTGAACAATTGCTTTACTTTGGGGGTGAAATCCGTGAAGCTGGTACCGTAAAAGGTAAGAAGACTGGAAACTTTGCCAAGTCAGACTGGATGGATATCGAGAAACAACGTGGTATCTCAGTAACCTCATCTGTGATGCAGTTTGACTATGCCGGCAAACGTGTCAATATCCTTGATACTCCAGGGCATGAGGACTTCTCAGAAGACACCTACCGTACCCTTATGGCGGTTGATGCTGCTGTAATGGTCGTTGACTCAGCCAAAGGTATTGAGGCCCAAACCAAAAAGCTTTTCGAAGTTGTCAAACACCGTGGTATTCCTGTCTTCACCTTCATGAACAAATTGGACCGTGATGGACGTGAGCCACTTGACCTCTTGGAAGAGTTGGAAGAAGTGCTTGGTATTGCCAGCTACCCAATGAACTGGCCTATCGGTATGGGTAAAGCCTTCGAAGGACTTTACGACCTTTATAACGAACGCTTGGAGCTCTATAAAGGTGACGAGCGCTTTGCCAAGATTGAAGATGGTGATACTCTATTTGCCAACAACCCATTCTATGAGCAAGCTAAAGAAGATATCGAACTCCTGACAGAAGCAGGAAATGAATTCTCTGAAGAAGCTATTTTAGCTGGTGAATTAACACCTGTCTTCTTCGGTTCTGCCCTTACAAACTTTGGAGTTCAAACCTTCCTCGATACCTTCCTCAAATTCGCGCCAGAACCACATGGCCACAAGACGGTGGATGGCGATGAGATTGATCCTCTTAATAAGGATTTCTCAGGTTTTGTTTTCAAAATTCAAGCCAACATGGACCCACGTCACCGTGACCGTATTGCCTTTGTTCGTATCGTGTCTGGTGAATTCGAGCGTGGTATGAGTGTAAACCTAACCCGTACAGGTAAAGGAGCTAAGCTCTCTAACGTCACTCAGTTTATGGCTGAGTCCCGTGAAAATGTCGAAAATGCCGTGGCTGGAGATATTATCGGGGTTTACGATACAGGAACTTACCAGGTTGGTGATACCCTTACCGTAGGTAAAAACAAATTTGAATTTGAGCCCCTACCAACCTTTACGCCAGAGTTGTTCATGAAAGTTTCTGCTAAAAACGTCATGAAACAGAAGTCTTTCCACAAAGGAATTGAACAATTGGTGCAAGAAGGAGCCATCCAGCTCTACACCAATTACCAAACAGGTGAATACATGCTTGGTGCCGTTGGTCAACTTCAGTTTGAAGTCTTCAAGCACCGTATGGAAAACGAATACAATGCTGAAGTCGTTATGACACCAATGGGTAAAAAGACCGTGCGTTGGATTCAACCTGAGGACCTTGATGAACGCATGTCATCAAGCCGAAACATCTTGGCCAAAGACCGCTTTGACCAACCAGTCTTCCTATTTGAAAATGACTTTGCCCTTCGTTGGTTTGCGGACAAATACCCAGATGTGACATTGGAAGAGAAGATGTAATACAGCACAAAAGATGACGATTTTAAATCGTTCATCTTTTGACGCTAGCCACTATCTTGTGGCTAGCTAGCCGTCTGACTTTATGTCGTAATATCTTATTAAAACAAGAAAAACCATAGGACTGCCAATTAAGACTGTCCTATGGTTTCTTTTATTTTTCCGTATTGAGTAATCTGCCTAGGAATCGTTGCAGGGCGAAGAAAACAATAAGGCTTGCCAATGTTTCTCCTAGGAAAGATGAGCTATTGACAATGAATGAATAGAGATAAGGGCTTTGTCCTTTAGGAGCATAGCTCCCCCAAAAGATGACACCAGCTATAAAGTGAATGAAGTAACGAGCAAAGCTACCAAGCAGAATCCCCTCAGTAATCACCGTCAGAGACTTGAGCTTTTTCCCTTGTATAATGGCTTTATCAAGGGCTGGTTTGACAATACCACTGATACCAATAAGACTAAAGGCGACAAAATACTCCAGAAAACCTTGTGTTAAGGTTAGCCAACCACCGGCTGCCTGTCCTGTCACCACTTGAAGTAGCCCCCAGATAAGACCGCCCATAGCACCAGCTTTTGAGCCCCAGCGAAAACTGAGGAGAAAGATAGGTACCATCTTAAAGGAAAGGGAAATCCAAGGGCCTAGTGACATAGGCTGGGTAACTAGGTCCAGGATATAAGCAATAGTTGCAAAGAGTGCAACCTCAATCATTGGTCGAATACTTGTTTTCGACATAAAAAAACCTCCTATACCAATCGTCTTGATTGGCTATTTTTTGCCACATCAAAACGACGTCATAGAAGTTCTCCTATTTCAATCTATTTTGAGACACATCCCTACGCAGGTTCTAACCTGATCAGGTGGTAAGAGTTTAGGCAAGTCTTGAAGAAAAGATTCAAGCTAGCCATTCTCAGCAATTGCTCCTCTTGTGACCCTTTTATTGTACTACCAGAAACCCATTTCTGCAAGTGTCTGAAATCTTAAAATTGTGGTATAGTTAAAGCAAGAACTATCTTTAAGTAAAAAAAGGAGAAAAACTATGGGAATTTTTTCAGGATTGCTTGGCAATGCGTCTAAGAAAGATAATGGCAAGGTTGAACGTCAATTGGAGAACATCTTGATTCCAGGTGAACAGGTGGAGTTAGCCTATGTCCTTGTTCGTGACTTGATTGTCTTTACAGAGAAGCGCTTGATTTTAGTCGATAAGCAAGGTGTTACAGGAAAGAAGACTTCCTATAAATCTATCCCTTATCACTCAATCTCTCGTTTTACTGTAGAAAGTTCTGGGCACTTTGACCTAGATGCTGAACTTAAGATTTGGATTTCATCAGCACTGGAGCCCGCAGAGGTACTTCAATTTAAGAGTGATAATAATGTTTTTGAAATCCAACAAGCTTTGGCAGCAGCAGTGCTAGAGTAATGAGGAAGAAAAATGTTTATTGAAAAAGAACTGAGTTATAAGCGTCACTGGATTAATATTGACTCAGACATTATTTCTGAGCAATCCTACCTTTATACCAAGTATGATATTGATCAGGAAACCATAGAGTATGCTTTGGATAAAAATGAACGAGCTCACATGGACTACAACCGTGAGACTGGGACAATCACCTTTATCTATAATGTTCTGGCGCTTGAAAAGGACAAGGAATACTATGAAACTATCCCTCTGACCTTTATTGTACAAGATACGCGTTTGGTGACTATTAGTAACGAGGATAATGCTTATGTGATAAGCAAAATGCAAGACTATGTGGATAACCATGAGGATTTGTCCATTTACAAGTTGCTCTTTGCAGGACTTGAGATGATTTCAAATGCCTATTATCCCGTTATTGAACGCTTGGATCAGCAAAAAGATGAGGTTAGTCGACGCCTAAGGCAGACCACGACAAGTAAGAATCTGTACGACCTTTCAGATTTGGAAACAGGCATGGTCTATTTGGTGGCTGCAGCTACACAAAACCGTCTCCTTTTGGAACATATTAAGGGGCATGCCATTTATCGTCGTCTCAATGAGGTCGAAAAAGAGCAGTTTGATGATGCCATGATTGAAGCTAGGCAGTTGGTTGCCATGACGGACCTCATTTCTAAGGTCTTACAGCAACTATCAGGTTCTTATAATAATATCCTAAACAACAATCTGAACAACAACTTGAGTAATTTGACTATTATTGAGGTACTATTGGGAGTTCTCGCCGTCATTACCGGTTTCTTTGGGATGAATGTTCCTCTACCTTTTATGACTGTCAGTCCAGCCTGGATTTTCATCATTTTTGGTAGTGCCATTCTTTGTTTGGTCTTGGCCCGCTACTTGCGTTGGTTGGTCCATAAATAATAATTAGTGAGTGAAACCGTCTTCTCAAATTGGAGGCGGTTTTAAAACGTTATTCACTGTCTTTTTATTCTTAAATATGATAGACTAGATAAGTTGTTAAATTAACGACTATTAAATACAGGTAGTTAACATACCACACAACCAAGTCTCATAAGGTGGCTTCGCACTACCTTCAATAGAAAGAAGAATATTTTGAAATTTACAGATTTAAACCTATCAGAAGACATCCAATCAGCTGTTGTAGCTGCCGGTTTTGAAAAGCCATCACCTATCCAAGAGTTGACGATTCCACTCGCTCTTGAAGGTAAGGATGTTATCGGTCAGGCCCAAACTGGTACTGGTAAAACAGCTGCCTTTGGTCTGCCTACCCTAGATAAAATTCGTACAGAAGAAAATACAATCCAAGCCCTTGTTATTGCCCCAACACGTGAGTTGGCAGTGCAATCTCAAGAAGAGCTTTTCCGTTTTGGTCGTGACAAAGGCGTTAAGGTTCGCTCAGTCTACGGTGGTTCTAGCATTGAAAAACAAATTAAGGCCCTTCGTTCAGGTGCCCACATTGTTGTAGGGACACCAGGTCGTCTCCTTGACCTTATCAAACGTAAGGCTCTTAAACTCAATAATATCGAGACTTTGATTTTGGATGAAGCTGATGAAATGCTTAACATGGGCTTCCTTGAAGACATTGAAGCTATCATTAGCCGAGTGCCAGAAGAACGTCAAACTCTTCTCTTCTCAGCAACTATGCCTGATGCCATCAAACGTATTGGTGTTCAGTTCATGAAAGACCCTGAGCATGTGAAAATCAAGGCTAAAGAATTGACCAATGTTAACGTTGACCAATACTTTATCCGAGTGAAGGAACAAGAGAAGTTTGATACTATGACTCGCCTTATGGACGTTGACCAACCAGAATTGTCAATTGTCTTTGGTCGTACCAAACGTCGTGTGGATGAGTTGACACGTGGTTTGAAACTTCGTGGTTTCCGTGCAGAAGGTATCCACGGTGACCTTGACCAAAACAAGCGTCTTCGTGTTATCCGTGACTTCAAGAACGACCAAATCGATATCTTGGTTGCGACAGACGTTGCAGCGCGTGGTCTTGACATCTCAGGTGTTACTCACGTCTATAACTACGATATTCCACAAGACCCAGAAAGCTATGTTCACCGTATTGGACGTACAGGTCGTGCAGGCCAATCAGGTCAATCCATTACTTTCGTAGCACCAAACGAAATGGGTTACCTCAGTATCATTGAAAACTTGACGAAGAAACGCATGAAAGGTCTTAAGCCACCAACAGCTCAAGAAGCCTTCCAAGCTAAGAAGAAAGTTGCCCTTAAGAAAATCGAACGTGACTTTGCGGATGAAGCTATCCGTTCTAACTTTGACAAGTTCAAGGGTGATGCGGTTAAATTGGCTCAAGAATTCACACCTGAAGAATTGGCACTTTACATCTTGAGCTTGACCGTTCAAGACCCAGGGATGATGCCAGAAGTGGAAATTGCCCGTGAAAAACCATTGCCATTCAAACCATCAGGTGGTGGCTTTGGTGGTAAAGGGGGCAAAGGTGGCCGTGGCAACCGTGGTCGTGATAACAGCCGTCGTGGTGGTGGATACCGTGGCGACCGTAACCGCGATGACCGAGACGGTGGCCGTCGTGACTTTAAACGCAAGTCTAAGAAGAATAGCCGTGACTTCGAAAATCGTGGCAACAAACGCCCACACCGTACCTCAAGCGAAAAGAAAAACGGCTTTGTTATCCGGAATAAGGGTGATAAATAAGAATTAAAACGCTCTAAGAAATAGAGCGTTTTCCTATATCTTGAATATACAATATAAGTACATAATAAAAACTCATAAGTTTTTCTATAACCAGTTGTTAGACCAATTGCAAAAGCAACAAAACGATATATTGTAAGACCTGTTGTAAATACTGTGAAACGTTTTGTTGTTAATCCAGTCAAGAAATTGTTTGGTCGTAGAAGAGGAAAGAGAAGATGACAATGAAAAAAAGCAATATTTTAGGGATTTTTGTAGGACTATTTATAGGGTTGGTTACAGTCTTAGGAATGAGTCTATTTATCTTTATTAATTTAAAATTTAACTCTGTTTATTATGCTCAGCATATTCCTCATAAGGAGGGAACAGAACCGGACATCATTATGCTGATGGAGAATATGGGTTGGGCTTATACACCGGAAATAGATGGTATTAGCTATGATGATGATGGAATGTACGCTATAACTAGAAATAAAGGAACGGAAAGGTCTATATTAGGTCTTTCAGGTGATACTCTATATTTTAGTTCGGCATCGGGTGATGGCTATCTTTTAAATCATGATTTTTCTATCAAAACTGCTCTTGACAAACGTTATCACAAGATAAAATATAATCAACGAAAAGTCCTAAAAGAAATTAGAGAGACCGTTCAACCTGTGATTGATGCT
>NZ_JWGQ01000122.1:0-5910 GCF_001069025.1 Streptococcus sp. 1004_SSPC
AATCGGGAAGACAGGATTCGAACCTGCGACCCCTTGGTCCCAAACCAAGTGCTCTACCAAGCTGAGCTACTTCCCGATAAAATGCACCCTAGAGGAGTCGAACCTCTAACCGCCTGATTCGTAGTCAGGTACTCTATCCAGTTGAGCTAAGGGTGCTTATTATTAAATTATGCCGAGGACCGGAATCGAACCGGTACGAAAGTTTCCTTTCGCAGGATTTTAAGTCCTGTGCGTCTGCCAGTTCCGCCACCCCGGCTCCTCAAGCGAACGACGGGATTCGAACCCGCGACCCCCACCTTGGCAAGGTGATGTTCTACCACTGAACTACGTTCGCGTTTTATGCCGGCTACATGACTTGAACACGCGACCCTCTGATTACAAATCAGATGCTCTACCAACTGAGCTAAGCCGGCTAACTTTTTCTAATGCGGGTGAAGGGACTTGAACCCCCACGCCGTTAAGCGCCAGATCCTAAATCTGGTGCGTCTGCCAATTCCGCCACACCCGCATATATGACCCGTACTGGGCTCGAACCAGTGACCCATTGATTAAAAGTCAATTGCTCTACCAACTGAGCTAACGAGTCTCAAATATTTCTACTTGAACGGTCCCGACGGGAATCGAACCCGCGATCTTCGCCGTGACAGGGCGACGTGATAACCGCTACACCACGGGACCTATGGGAGTTAACGGGATCGAACCGCTGACCCTCTGCTTGTAAGGCAGATGCTCTCCCAGCTGAGCTAAACTCCCTTTGTGCTAAGCAACTACCGTATCTAACAGGGGGCAACCCCCAACTACATCAGGCGTACTAGGGCTTAACTTCTGTGTTCGGCATGGGAACAGGTGTATCTCCTAGGCTATCGTCACTTAACTCTGAGTATTCTCAACTCAAAATTGAATATCTATACTGTATCAAGAAACCAAATCGTTGTCAATATGTCTCAGTTACTTTCTTTGGATAAGTCCTCGAGCTATTAGTATTAGTCCGCTACATGTGTCACCACACTTCCACTTCTAACCTATCAACCTGATCATCTCTCAGGGCTCTTACTGATATAAAATCATGGGAAATCTCATCTTGAGGTGGGCTTCACACTTAGATGCTTTCAGCGTTTATCCCTTCCCTACATAGCTACCCAGCGATGCTCTTGGCAGAACAACTGGTACACCAGCGGTAAGTCCACTCTGGTCCTCTCGTACTAGGAGCAGATCCTCTCAAATTTCCTACGCCCGCGACGGATAGGGACCGAACTGTCTCACGACGTTCTGAACCCAGCTCGCGTGCCGCTTTAATGGGCGAACAGCCCAACCCTTGGGACCGACTACAGCCCCAGGATGCGACGAGCCGACATCGAGGTGCCAAACCTCCCCGTCGATGTGAACTCTTGGGGGAGATAAGCCTGTTATCCCCAGGGTAGCTTTTATCCGTTGAGCGATGGCCCTTCCATACGGAACCACCGGATCACTAAGCCCGACTTTCGTCCCTGCTCGAGTTGTAGCTCTCGCAGTCAAGCTCCCTTATACCTTTACACTCTGCGAATGATTTCCAACCATTCTGAGGGAACCTTTGGGCGCCTCCGTTACCTTTTAGGAGGCGACCGCCCCAGTCAAACTGCCCGTCAGACACTGTCTCCGATAGGGATAACCTATCTGGGTTAGAGTAGCCATAACACAAGGGTAGTATCCCAACAACGCCTCACTCGAAACTGGCGTCCCGAGGTCATAGGCTCCTACCTATCCTGTACATGTGGTACAGATACTCAATATCAAACTGCAGTAAAGCTCCATGGGGTCTTTCCGTCCTGTCGCGGGTAACCTGCATCTTCACAGGTACTAAAATTTCACCGAGTCTCTCGTTGAGACAGTGCCCAAATCATTACGCCTTTCGTGCGGGTCGGAACTTACCCGACAAGGAATTTCGCTACCTTAGGACCGTTATAGTTACGGCCGCCGTTTACTGGGGCTTCAATTCATACCTTCGCTTACGCTAAGCACTCCTCTTAACCTTCCAGCACCGGGCAGGCGTCACCCCCTATACATCATCTTACGATTTAGCAGAGAGCTGTGTTTTTGATAAACAGTTGCTTGGGCCTATTCACTGCGGCTGACCATCAGTCAGCGCCCCTTCTCCCGAAGTTACGGGGCCATTTTGCCGAGTTCCTTAACGAGAGTTCTCTCGCTCACCTGAGGCTACTCGCCTCGACTACCTGTGTCGGTTTGCGGTACGGGTAGAGTATAATTAACGCTAGAAGCTTTTCTCGGCAGTGTGACATCACTAACTTCGCTACTAAACTTCGCTCCCCATCACAGCTCAATGTTAGAGATATAAGCATTTGACTCATATCACACCTCACTGCTTGGCCAGACACTTCCAATCGTCTGGTTTAGTTAGCCTACTGCGTCCCTCCATCACTATATACTCTAGTACAGGAATATCAACCTGTTGTCCATCGGATACACCTTTCGGTCTCTCCTTAGGTCCCGACTAACCCAGGGCGGACGAGCCTTCCCCTGGAAACCTTAGTCTTACGGTGGACAGGATTCTCACCTGTCTTTCGCTACTCATACCGGCATTCTCACTTCTATGCGCTCCAGCACTCCTCACGGTACACCTTCTTCGCACATAGAACGCTCTCCTACCATACCTATAAAGGTATCCACAGCTTCGGTAATATGTTTTAGCCCCGGTACATTTTCGGCGCAGGGTCACTCGACTAGTGAGCTATTACGCACTCTTTGAATGAATAGCTGCTTCTAAGCTAACATCCTAGTTGTCTGTGCAACCCCACATCCTTTTCCACTTAACATATATTTTGGGACCTTAGCTGGTGGTCTGGGCTGTTTCCCTTTCGACTACGGATCTTAGCACTCGCAGTCTGACTGCCGATTATATCTCATTGGCATTCGGAGTTTATCTGAGATTGGTAATCCGGGATGGACCCCTCACCCAAACAGTGCTCTACCTCCAAGAGACTTAACATCGACGCTAGCCCTAAAGCTATTTCGGAGAGAACCAGCTATCTCCAAGTTCGTTTGGAATTTCTCCGCTACCCACAAGTCATCCAAGCACTTTTCAACGTGCCCTGGTTCGGTCCTCCAGTGAGTTTTACCTCACCTTCAACCTGCTCATGGGTAGGTCACATGGTTTCGGGTCTACGACATGATACTAATGCGCCCTATTAAGACTCGGTTTCCCTACGGCTCCGTCTCTTCAACTTAACCTCGCATCATATCGTAACTCGCCGGTTCATTCTACAAAAGGCACGCTCTCACCCATTAACGGGCTCGAACTTGTTGTAGGCACACGGTTTCAGGTTCTATTTCACTCCCCTCCCGGGGTGCTTTTCACCTTTCCCTCACGGTACTGGTTCACTATCGGTCACTAGAGAGTATTTAGGGTTGGGAGATGGTCCTCCCAGATTCCGACGAGATTTCTCGTGTCTCGCCGTACTCAGGATACTGCTAGGTATAAAGACTATTTCGAATACGAGGCTATTACTCTCTTTGGCCTACCTTCCCAGGTAGTTCTTCTATAATCTTTAAGTCCACGTTGCAGTCCTACAACCCCGAAGAGTAAACTCTTCGGTTTGCCCTCTTGCCGTTTCGCTCGCCGCTACTAAGGCAATCGCTTTTGCTTTCTCTTCCTGCAGCTACTTAGATGTTTCAGTTCACTGCGTCTTCCTCTACATTACCTTAACAGTAATGAGTGACAGGCATTACCTGCCGGGTTCCCCCATTCGGACATCTCTGGATCATTGCTCACTTACAGCTCCCCAAAGCATTTCGTTGTTAGTCACGTCCTTCATCGGCTTCTAGTGCCAAGGCATCCACCGTGCGCCCTTATTAACTTAACCTTATTTTGGCCTTTCGACCTAACTCATTAAATATTCACAGCGTTTCGGTTTATTTTCTTGTTACTATCTATATGTAATTACTTACATATGGAATTTGATATAGATATTCAATTTTCAATGGACAATACTTGAATCTTTCGATTCAATGGAGCCTAGCGGGATCGAACCGCTGACCTCCTGCGTGCAAAGCAGGCGCTCTCCCAGCTGAGCTAAGGCCCCACAAGACCTCTCAAAACTAAATAAGAAACTCAAGTACATTCCGTTTTTCCTTAGAAAGGAGGTGATCCAGCCGCACCTTCCGATACGGCTACCTTGTTACGACTTCACCCCAATCATCTATCCCACCTTAGGCGGCTGGCTCCAAAAGGTTACCTCACCGACTTCGGGTGTTACAAACTCTCGTGGTGTGACGGGCGGTGTGTACAAGGCCCGGGAACGTATTCACCGCGGCGTGCTGATCCGCGATTACTAGCGATTCCGACTTCATGTAGGCGAGTTGCAGCCTACAATCCGAACTGAGATTGGCTTTAAGAGATTAGCTTGCCGTCACCGACTCGCAACTCGTTGTACCAACCATTGTAGCACGTGTGTAGCCCAGGTCATAAGGGGCATGATGATTTGACGTCATCCCCACCTTCCTCCGGTTTATTACCGGCAGTCTCGCTAGAGTGCCCAACTGAATGATGGCAACTAACAATAGGGGTTGCGCTCGTTGCGGGACTTAACCCAACATCTCACGACACGAGCTGACGACAACCATGCACCACCTGTCACCGATGTACCGAAGTAACTTTCTATCTCTAGAAATAGCATCGGGATGTCAAGACCTGGTAAGGTTCTTCGCGTTGCTTCGAATTAAACCACATGCTCCACCGCTTGTGCGGGCCCCCGTCAATTCCTTTGAGTTTCAACCTTGCGGTCGTACTCCCCAGGCGGAGTGCTTAATGCGTTAGCTGCGGCACTGAATCCCGGAAAGGATCCAACACCTAGCACTCATCGTTTACGGCGTGGACTACCAGGGTATCTAATCCTGTTCGCTCCCCACGCTTTCGAGCCTCAGCGTCAGTTACAGACCAGAGAGCCGCTTTCGCCACCGGTGTTCCTCCATATATCTACGCATTTCACCGCTACACATGGAATTCCACTCTCCCCTTCTGCACTCAAGTTTGACAGTTTCCAAAGCGAACTATGGTTGAGCCACAGCCTTTAACTTCAGACTTATCAAACCGCCTGCGCTCGCTTTACGCCCAATAAATCCGGACAACGCTCGGGACCTACGTATTACCGCGGCTGCTGGCACGTAGTTAGCCGTCCCTTTCTGGTAAGCTACCGTCACAGTGTGAACTTTCCACTCTCACACTCGTTCTTGACTTACAACAGAGCTTTACGATCCGAAAACCTTCTTCACTCACGCGGCGTTGCTCGGTCAGGGTTGCCCCCATTGCCGAAGATTCCCTACTGCTGCCTCCCGTAGGAGTCTGGGCCGTGTCTCAGTCCCAGTGTGGCCGATCACCCTCTCAGGTCGGCTATGTATCGTCGCCTAGGTGAGCCGTTACCTCACCTACTAGCTAATACAACGCAGGTCCATCTTGTAGTGGAGCAATTGCCCCTTTCAAATAAATGACATGTGTCACCTATTGTTATGCGGTATTAGCTATCGTTTCCAATAGTTATCCCCCGCTACAAGGCAGGTTACCTACGCGTTACTCACCCGTTCGCAACTCATCCAAGAAGAGCAAGCTCCTCTCTTCAGCGTTCTACTTGCATGTATTAGGCACGCCGCCAGCGTTCGTCCTGAGCCAGGATCAAACTCTCATTAAAATCTTTAATAATTGTTCGAGCGTTAACTCATTACCGTCGTCTGACGATTTATTCTTGTAAATTGACAGGTTATAATTCTTCTATCATAACCCTGCACTTGGTTTCTTATTCAGTTCTCAAAGGTCTTTGTCTCTCTTGAGACAACTTCTATATTCTAGCAAAGATAGAATATCTTGTCAACACCTTTTTTAAAGTTTTTTTCACTTCTTGGCGTTTGCCGTCCCTTTCGAAA
>NZ_JWGQ01000123.1:0-17986 GCF_001069025.1 Streptococcus sp. 1004_SSPC
CATAAATATCATAATGTAGAAAAAACCAGGTCTTAAGAAAGCTCGTAAAGCTAGCCAGTTCTCTAAACGTTAAGAACCAGCTACAATCCAGTATTTACAACACTTCATGGTTCACACTATGAGGTGTTTTTTTGATGATTTTTAACAAAATTCACACCACTTTTCACACCAAATTCAGACTCTTTTGTCAACTGTAGTGGGTTACTAAAAAGTCATACTCTGGAGAGGACAAGTTTTGTTCTCTCCTTATAAATAATCGTTTCATTTTGAAAATCAGGAAAGCGTTGTTAACGGATCCAGTCAAGCAAATAATAGCCAAGAAGTCAATGCAATGTTTGGTGGTTTCTTCTTTATCGTTATCTTCCTATCCATTATCTTTATAGTTGGTGCTGTATTAGTCATCTACTATAAACAAATCTCAGAAGGTTATGAAGATCGTGAACGCTTTGTCATCTTGCAAAAGGTTGGTTTGGATCAAAAACAAATCAAGCAAACTATTAACAAGCAAGTCTTGACTGTCTTTTTCCTTCATGTAATCTTTTCCTTTATCCATCTAGCATTTTCTTATCACATATTAAATTTGATCCTCAAGGTCATTGAGGTTGTGGATACAGCTATGATGTTAACTGTAACTCTTTCCGTTTGTGGTGTCTTTGCCCTTATCTATGTTTTAATCTTTATAATTACTTCAAGAAGTTATCGTAAGATTGTCTAAATGTAAAAAAATGTTATGCTAGCAAATGACTAGAATATAGTCAAAAAATAAAGGAGACAAAATGAAAGAAAGTTATTTTGACGGAGGAATCCTAGATTATATTGGATACTTTATCTTAGCAGCCCTAATTAACTTACTTACCTTTGGTATCGCAACATCTTGGGCGGTTTTCATGATACAAAATTGGAAAACCAAACATACGGTAGTGGATGGTCAACGTCTATACTTTGACGGGACTGGAGCACAACTGTTCGGTAACTGGATTAAGTGGTTTCTTCTAACCATCATCACGTTTGGAATCTATGGCTTCTGGTTGAACATAAAAATGGAGCAATGGATTGTTAAACATACTCATCATGTTTAAGCATTAAAACGGTATCTTCTTTCAGAGGAGATATCGTTTTTTCTTCTTCGGAGAAGGAAACAAAAATTTCTTCTTTTCTCTATCATTTAAATTAATTGATTTCTTCAGAGAAAGACTGTAAAATTTTTGATATAATGTCAAGGATGGTCTGATAGATATTTAAAAGATAATGTTCAAAAGAATTGCAGGTGGAAATTAAAAATATGTAAGATTGGACAGAAGTCTTTCTACCATCATCCATGCGGAAACAAATTATATGAAATAAAAGGAATAACCAATGACCGGAAACTATTCAACACGTGAATACCTAGAGAAATTATATGATGACCTTCATGTTCGATTAAGAGATACAGTGATTTTGATGTGTGCGATTTTTATTGCCTCTATAGGTCTAAATATGAATTCAACAGCTGTCATTATTGGAGCTATGCTGATTTCCCCTCTTATGACACCGATTGTTGGACTGGGATTCGGTTTAGCTATTTTTGATACGCGTTTAATCAAACAATCTCTAGAGGTTTTATTTATTCAAGTATTGGTCAGTTTGCTTGTATCGACTCTGTATTTCTGGATTTCTCCCTTATCTTATGCAAGTAGCGAGTTGATTGCACGAACCTCTCCAACCATTTGGGATGTTGTCATTGCTATTGCTGGTGGGATAGCAGGTGTCATTGGTTCAAGGAAAAAAGAAGCAAACAATATCGTGCCAGGAGTAGCCATCGCAACAGCTCTAATGCCACCTATCTGTACTGCGGGCTATGGTTTAGCTAATGGAAATGTACGATATTTATTTGGGGCTCTCTATCTTTTCTTGATCAACTGTGTCTTTATCATGATAACCAATATTGTTGGAACAAGAATTTTGATGAGAAAATCTCCTTTAAGTTCATTTAAAGAGCTAAACATTAAAATGAGAATTGGGTTGATATCCTTGATTGTATTATTGATTGTTCCGGCTAGCTATTCAGCAGTCACTCTGACGATGGATCAAGCACGAAAAGAAGGGATCAAACAGTTTGTAGGAAAAGAGTTCGCCAATCACACGGTTATTAATCAAGTCTACAAGTCAAGGAACAATGAATTGGTCTTGACAGTTGTTGGAGATCCAATTTCAGAAGAAGAATTAGAAACCATTCGCCAAAAACAAGCCTCTTACGGTATTCAATCTGTTCAATTGAAAGTCAATCAAGTCCATAATTCGACAAAATTAGATAGTGAGACGACCAAGGAATTTTACGAAAACATTGACAAGTATATCGATCAAAGACTCTCTGAAAAAGATTCACAAAACGATCTCGTAAAAGAAAATGAAGCAGACAAGGAGTGAGGACGATGAACTGAATAGGTTTTTATGCCGTATTTTTCTTCTTTCTTACCTATAACAAAATAAAATTGATGAATACGAGATTTTTCTTTAGATGAAAGAAAGTACATTAAAGTATTTTACTGCAAATTCAATTTATAAAAAAACAACTTAATAAAAAATGGCTTCCTTTTGCGGAATATTGCGATTCTTGTTATCTCATGCTTGGTTTTAATCCAGACCAGGAGGGGCAAGAAGGGCAGATTATTTGCTACAGTCATGACCCTGATGAAATTATCTATGTGGCAAAAAGTTTTACGGAGCTGATTGAAGGGATAATGGAAGTGATCGTATAAAAGAAGGTAGTATATTCCCCTATTAAAAAAATATTGATTCAAATTTTATGAAATTAATCAGTAGATATCGTTCTGAAAATCCTTGATATTACGCTATTTTTAGTCCAACTGAAACCCATACTTTCCAAACCAGGTCTTAAGAAAGCTCGTAAAGTTAGCCAGTTCTCTAAAAGTTAAGAACCAGCTACAATCCAGTATTTACAACACTTCATGGTTCACACCATGGGGTGTTTTTTTGACGTTTTTTAACAAAATTCACACCATCATTTTTTTGCTACGAAATGCGATGTCACCTACAGTTTGATTGACGGGATCATTAGTGTTGTTATAAGTCTTTGTAATTTCTTTGTCGCTATGAGTTAGAGCTTCTGAAATTATTTCTAGCGAAACCTTATCTTGTTTTGCGAGTGTGGCACAGGTATGTCTAAGTTTGTGTGGAGAAGCTGTTTACTCAAAGTCTAATAACTACGGTAATATCAATTTTTTTAAATATTTGACCATAGGTTTAGTTTTACTCTTTGAGGTTAATCACTCAAAGTAAACCAATCTCATCTATTTGTGCCTAAGCTTTGGGGAGGTTTCTTACTCTCGTGTTTAGGAATAGTGAGAATAGGCTGGTATTTCATCTTTATATATACGAATTATAGAATATATTAAAAAAGTTTTAAAGAAATGTTGACAGATTTATAAATAGTGTTATAATCTATAGATATCAGGAGATATCAGGAGATATCAGGAGATATCAGGAGATATCAGGAGATATCAGGAGATATCAGGAGTCCTGATAAAGAATATAATATCCAATAGGGGAGAAATAATTATGAAAAAAGTATTGCTTACATCAGCAGCAGTTCTTGCAGTTTTTGCAGCGGGAACTCAAGTTTTTGCACAAGGTGAAAATCCAAAGAACTCAAATCAATTAACTCAAAAATCATATGTTTCTTGGGCTGATGCAGCAGCAGAGGCTAATGCTCAAGTAGATGCTCATTCAGCAGATATCGCAGCAGAAGCTCAAAATGATCCTACAGTTAAAGCGGCAGCCAATGCATTGGCTCAAGCACAAGATACTGTAGGTCACAACCACGAGTCAGATGTGGCAGCTGCTCAATCTAAATATGATGAAGCTCTATCTAATGCAACTAACGCTGTTCGTAATAAGTACATTCAAAAATTTCAACAAACTTACGTTGATGCAGCTAAAGCTGAAGGACGTTACTATAATGAGAGTGGTGTAGAAGCTAACCGTACTAATGATCAACGTATTGAAGATGATTTGATTGCTAATGGTAAAAAAGCTGCAAATGATAAAGCAGAAGCTAAAACTGCTCCATCAAAAGAAGATATGAAAAAAGCTCAAACTTCAGCAGAAAAAGTTAAAAAAGCAGAAGCAAAATCTAAAGCAGCTAAAGAAAACAAAGCTGGTTCTAAAGCAGAAGCTAAAACTCTTCCAAACACAGCAGCTGTTAAATAATTAATCGTTATTGCTGAAAAGAATATCACTGGGGCTTAGGCTTCGGTGATATTTTTCTATAGATAAAGAAAAGGATTTCATATTTCATGGGTAGTCATAATCGTAAATCTACTGGATCTCTCAAAAAACTGATTGTTGGGATTTCAGCCTTAGTGATTGCTGCTTTGGCGATTTTCCTTGGATTCCAGTATATGTCGCCAAAGGCGTCATCTTCTAATGGCGTTAAGAGTGCTTTGACTACAAAAAAAGCAAGCACTTATAAGATTTCAGATGAGGAAAAATCTTATTTAAAGAACAAATTTGATGGTCTTACTGCAACTAACCCTGACGCCATAGCCTATATTTATGCTCCTGGTACACAGTTGGATGAGCCGGTTGTACAAACTAAAGATAATTCTACATATTTAGATAAAACATTTGAAGGAGGTAATGAACCTCTGTTTGGTACTGTGTTTATGGATATGGACAATAAGAAAGACTTTAGTGACCGTTTGACTTGGCTCTTTGGTCATGCTCGAGGAAGTCAGGTAGAAGACCACCGTATGTTTAATGATGTTAACTATTACAGTGATCAGTCGTTCTTTGATAACCACAAATATGTTGTTATAGAAACCCCTCAACGTAAGTATTATTATGAAGCTCTGGCTATGGTTATCGTGCCGGAGGATACAGCATTTTATCGTACGTCCTTTAAAGATGATAAAGACTTTAAGGAACAATTGGATATTATTTATAATACAGCTGATGTTAAAAACAAGGATTTGAAGGTTAGTGCTTCAGATAAATACCTCGTTCTGTCCACTTGTCGTGAGGAGGATGCAACGATTCGTGCTAATCTCTACTTGCGTCAAATTCCAGATTCTGAAATGACAGATTTTGTTGCTAAGCATGGCAAAGATTTGGAATATAAACCAACACGTTAATAATTAAGGGAACTCTACTTCTTATGAAGTAGAGTTTTTATCTTGTCTAAGAAAACTGATCTTTTCAATCGTCGTGGAATTGAGATGTAACCTTTTATTAATCTTTTTGATCATCTATGGATAACATTTTTTGTTACACTAGGAGTATGAAAAAGGAGATTATGATGAAACAGAGCCAAGCTAAAAAGCAGGACAATGCGATGACTAATAAGATTTTGATGGGGTTGATTACTCTTGTCTTAGGTTTGCTTTTTCTTGAAATTTTGATTATTCATAGTAAAAATGAGCAGCAAAAGAGTGCTTCGAATCAAGTACAGACAGCACGTATCATGGCTAATGGGGACTTACTTTATCATGACGGTCTCTATATGAGTGCCTTACAGGCAGATGGTAGCTATGATTTCACGGAGAATTTTACATATGTGAAGCCATGGTTAAAGCAGGCTGATTTGGTCTTGGGTGATTTTGAGGGAGCTATCAATCCTGATTATCCTTTGTCAGGCTACCCTTTGTTTAATGCTCCTCAATCAGTGACCACAGCTATTAAGAATGCTGGCTATGATGTTATGGATTTGGCTCATAATCATATCTTGGATTCTGGTTTAGAGGGAGCTTTTACAACGGCTGATGCTTTTAAAGAGGTGGGCATTGACCCTGTTGGTGTTTATGAAAATCCTGTGCGTGATAAGGCGCCACTCCTCATCAAGAATGTTAATGGGATTAAGGTTGCAATACTTTCCTATGCTTATGGTTACAATGGCCTAGAGTCGAACTTGACGGATAAAGAGGTTGCAGACCACTTATCGAATTTGGATGAAAAACGTATGAAAGCCGAGATTCAGCGTGCAGAAAAAGAGGCTGATGTTACGGTTATCATGCCACAGATGGGTGTGGAATATCGTTTGGAGCCGACAGATGAACAGATAACACTTTACCATAAGATGATTGATTGGGGTGCCGATATTATCTTTGGAGGTCACCCTCATGTGGTTGAGCCTTCTGAGGTGGTTAAAAAGGATGGACAGCAAAAACTTATTATTTACTCAATGGGGAATTTCATTTCTAACCAACGAATAGAGACCATGGATGGTGTGGATAGTGCAGAGTGGACAGAGAGAGGTGTCTTGATGGATGTGACTCTTGAGAAAAAGAATGGTCAAACCACGATTAAGACTGCTCAAGCACATCCGACTTGGGTTAACCGTACGCCTAAAGGAATAACTTCGCCAGAGGGATATCCTTTATATACTTATCAAACCTATATTTTAGAGGATTTCATTAAAGGTGGAAAATACAGAAATAAACTAGATGAAGAAACCAAAGAGCGTATAGATGCTGCCTATAAAGAAATGAATGCTCACGTTAATTTAAAATGGCAATAAAGCTAAGATATCGCCTGGATTTGGCGATATTTTTTGTTTATCGACAAGTTACCCACAGACTTATCCACACCTGTGGATAAGTCTGTTGATAGTGTTGAATGTTGATTTTTCAAGGTTTTATAAGAAAGATATTATTTAGGTTGTGAACAAGTTTATCCACAAGTAGTTGGGTCAAAGAGAGGATGTTTTCATAAACGATATTAGTTAAATTCCTTGGAAACATTCGTCTTTTTCAAGAAAAAAGAGGCAATTTTCATAAAAAATAGCATTTTTAATCAAAATATGCTAAAATTATACAAAATAAAATGATGGAGGCTTCTCATGAAAGCGATTATTACAGTTGTAGGTAAGGATAAAGCGGGTATTGTTGCAGGTGTTGCGACTAAGGTTGCAGAGCTTGGCTTGAATATTGATGATATTTCTCAAACAGTCCTTGATGAATTCTTCACTATGATGGCGGTTGTATCATCGGAAGACAAACAAGATTTTACACACCTACGTGCTGAATTGGAAGCCTTTGGTGAGTCATTGAACGTCAAAATCAACATCCAAAGCTCAGCGATTTTTGATGCTATGCACAACTTGTAAGATAGGAGTAGCTTAAAATGGATATTAAACAGGTCACAGAAACCATTGCCATGATTGAGGAACAGAACTTTGATGTTCGTACTATCACCATGGGAATTTCACTCCTTGATTGTATTGATTCAGATATCGATAAGGCGGCAGAAAAGGTATACAACAAGATTGTATCTAAGGCTAAGAATTTGGTAGCTGTTGGTGACGAAATTGCAGCTGAACTTGGTATTCCTATTGTTAATAAACGTGTGTCTGTTACTCCGATCTCAATCATCGGTGCGGCAACAGATGCGACAGATTATGTACCTTTTGCCAAGGCACTAGACCGAGCAGCTAAGGAAATTGGCATTAACTTTATTGGTGGTTTCTCTGCATTAGTTCAAAAGGGATACCAAAAAGGTGATGAGATTCTTATTAATTCTATTCCACGTGCGCTTGCTGAGACTGATTTTGTCTGCTCATCTGTTAATATTGGTTCAACAAAAACTGGTATTAATATGACAGCGGTACGTGATATGGGACGTATCATTAAAGAGGCTTCTGAGGCAGATCCAATGGGGCCAGGTAAATTGGTCGTCTTTGCTAATGCGGTTGAAGATAATCCATTTATGGCAGGCGCCTTCCACGGTGTTGGTGAGGCTGATGTTGTAATCAATGTTGGGGTTTCAGGTCCTGGTGTTGTGCAACGTGCTATTGAGAAGGTTCCAGGTGAAAGTTTTGATGTTTTAGCTGAAACAGTTAAGAAAACCGCCTTTAAAATCACACGTGTAGGGCAGTTGGTTGGTCAAATGGCTAGCGAGCGTCTAGGTGTCGAGTTTGGTATAGTAGACTTATCTCTTGCACCAACTCCGGCAGTGGGTGATTCGGTAGCTCGTGTACTTGAAGCGATGGGGCTTGAAGTTGTTGGGACGCATGGTACTACTGCGGCTCTAGCTCTTCTTAATGACCAAGTTAAAAAAGGTGGTATTATGGCATGTAACCAGGTCGGTGGTTTGTCAGGTGCCTTTATTCCAGTTTCTGAAGATGAAGGTATGATTGCAGCGGTTCAATCTGGGCATATCAACCTTGAAAAATTAGAAGCCATGACGGCTATCTGTTCTGTTGGTCTAGATATGATTGCCATTCCTGCTGATACGCCAGATACAACAATTGCTGCCATGATTGCTGATGAAGCAGCTATTGGTGTCATTAACCAGAAAACAACAGCCGTTCGTATTATTCCTTATGGTAAGGAAGGTGACATGTTGGAACTTGGAGGTCTTCTTGGCTATGCACCGGTAATGAAGGTAAACAAAGCATCATCGGCTGACTTCATTGTGCGTGGTGGCCAAATCCCAGCCCCTGTTCACAGCTTTAAAAACTAAGCGGATGATAAGTGCTTTACCGAATTGGTAAGGCATTTTCTGATGATTTTGCTAGCTAGATAGTCGGGTGGATTTGTGCTATAATGAATTCAAAATGACGGAAAGAAGGAGGGGTTATGAGTAAGGTTAAGTTGTATATTGCGAGACACGGCAAAACCATGTTTAACACCATTGGTCGTGCACAAGGTTGGTCTGATAGCCCTTTGACTCCGTTCGGTGAAGAAGGTATTCGTGAATTGGGGGTAGGTCTGAAAGCAGCAGGTATTTCTTTCAAGGCCGCATATTCTAGTGATTCAGGTCGAACGATTCAAACCATGGATATCATTTTACGTGAGGCGGGTTTGGAAACCATTCCTTATAAACGTGACAAACGTATCCGTGAGTGGTGTTTTGGTAGTTTAGATGGTGGCTATGATGGTGAACTTTTTTATGGTGTGCTACCGAGAACAGATGCTTTTCAAGGTAAGGAGTTACATGAGGTAACTTATCCTGAGCTTGCACAAGGTATCCTTGATGTGGATACGGCTGGTTGGGCAGAGTCTTGGGAAGTACTCAGAAAACGTATTATAGAAGGGTTTACAGCTATTGCAGAAAATCTTGAGAGATCTGGTGGTGGTAATGCTATCGTTGTTAGTCACGGTATGACCATTGCAACCTTTGCTTGGTTAATTGATCCTTCTGTCGAGCATCCTTCATTGGACAACGGTTCGGTTACTGTTGTTGCTTATGAAAATGGTAAATTTACATTAGAAGCGCTTGGCGATATGACCTATCGTCAGGTTGGGCGAGAGATAATAGAAAAAGAAAATGGTAAAAAATAACTATCCAAGTCGCCGTAAGGCGAAAAAGCAAACTAACTGGTTTTTGGTTATCAGTGGTGTCTTGATTACAGTTCTTTTAGTTGCAGCAGGACTTTATTCAGTATTTGGTGTCAGTCGTACGGTCCAACAAACCAATGGATTATCAGTAACAAAAAGTAGTAAGCAAGCTACCGATGCGACTCAAAGCAAGGATACAAAGGGACTACCTGACGTATCTCCTAAAGACTGGCAATTGCTTTTGGTAAATCGAGATAATAAGTCTAAAGAACTTAATCCTGAGCTTGCTAATGTCGATGGTGTTTCTGTAGATGCAAGAATTGCTAAGAACGTTAAGCAGTTTTTAGCAGCTGCTCAAGAAATTGATCCAAGTTATCACTTGATATCAGGTTATCGTAGTGTTGCTTATCAGACAGAACTTTATAACAGTTATGTTCAGCAGGAAATGGCTGCTGATCCGACTTTGACAGAGTCTCAGGCAGAGAAGAAGGTTCAGACTTATTCACAGCCACCAGGTGCTAGTGAGCATCAGACAGGTCTTGCGATTGACATGAGTACTGTAGACAGCTTAAATGAAGCAGATCCAGATACTGTGGCTAAGGTCAAAAAGTTAGCGCCAAAGTATGGCTTTGTTCTTCGTTTCCCAGATGGTAAGACATCGTCAACAGGTGTGGGTTATGAGGATTGGCATTTCCGCTACGTTGGTAAAGAATCAGCAGAGTACATGACTGAACATAATATTACTTTGGAAGAATATTTGGCATTATTAAAGGAGAAAACTAAGTGAGACGACGTTTTAAACTAACAGCCTTCATAAGCTTAGTTGCTCTTTTCGCTTTAGGTATTCTCTTGCCTTTGATTCTTCATGCCTCTACAGATGATAATGCTCGTTCGGTAAAGGTTGCTTATACGCAGAAAGGGTTTATTGAAAACTTAGCACCAACAGCACAAAAAATGTCTAAAAACTATGGTGTCCCTGCGTCAATTCTCCTTAGCCAAGCTGCATATGAATCGAATTATGGTAGTAGTCTCTTATCTGTTAAATACCACAATATCTACAGTCTCCCTGCTCAGCCAGGACAAGAACATATCTATCTAAAGGATAATGTTTACAGTAAAGGCAAATGGCAATATCAAAAAGTAGATTTTGCAGTTTTTAGAGATTGGTCAAGTTCTATGATGACTTATTTAGAAGAACTTCGCCAAGGAACGTGGGGCGAGTCGACCTATAAAGAGGTGGCTGGAACGACTAGTTATAAAGTTGCAGCAGAAAAACTACAAGCTGCGGGTTTTAGCAGTGATCCAGATTATGCCAAACACCTCATATCTATTATTGAGACCTCTCATTTGTCAAAATATGATTGATAAGATTAGAGTACCTCTGAGGTGCTCTTTTTTTGCTTTTCTAGGTCTTAAGATGTATTTTTAGCACTCTTACAAAAAGAGTGCTAATTTTTTGGTTTTTTGGGTTGACATGTTCAAGTTTAGGTGTATAATAGAATCATAAGTTAGCAGTCGACGTGTTAGAGTGCTAACAAATAGAAATGAGGTGACATCGTGATTACGCAAAGGCAAAACGCTATTTTGAATTTGATAGTTGAGATGTTCACTCGTACACATGAACCGGTTGGTTCTAAAGCGTTACAAGAATCAATTGATTCGAGTTCAGCGACCATTCGTAATGACATGGCCAAGCTTGAAAAGATGGGCTATCTTGAAAAAGCTCATACCTCTAGTGGGCGTATGCCAAGCCGAGCAGGTTTCCAGTATTTCGTTGCTAATTCTTTGAATCTTGATACGATTGATGAACAAGATATTTATCAAGTGGTCAAGGCCTTTGATTTTGAAGCCTTTAAACTTGAAGATATCTTGGATGCAGCGGCGAAGCTGCTGGCAGAAATGACAGGATGTACAGCAGTGATTCAAGATGTGGAACCGACACGACAACGTCTGACTGGATTTGACATTGTTCATCTATCCAATCACGACGCTTTAGCGGTTCTTACTCTAGATGAATCTAAGCCGGTGACAGTTCAATTTGCTATTCCAAAAAATTTCTTGTCTAGTGATTTGGAAACTCTTCATAAGCTTGTTCAAGAACGTTTTTTGGGAAACACTGTCTTAGATATCCATTACCGACTGAGAACTGAGATTCCTCAGATTGTGCAAAAGTATTTCAAAATAACAGATAATGTTCTAGATTTGTTTGATTATATCTTTTCACAACTTTTTAAGGAATTGATTTTCATCGAAGGTAAGGTTGCATCACTGACTTATGCCGACTTAAAAACCTATCAATTTTTGGACAATCCACAACATGTGGCACTTGAGCTTCGATCAGCTATCTCCGATGATGAAGTGACCAAGATTTCGGTTGCAGAATCAACTGAAGAAGTGCTTGAAAATGTCACAGTTATGAGTCATAAATTCCTGATTCCTTATCGTGGGATGGCACTCATGCATGTGATTGGTCCAGTTGAAATGGATTATCGTCGCATGGTTAGTTTGGTCAATGTTATTAGTAGAGTTTTGGTTATGAAGTTGACGGATTATTATCGTTATCTCAATAGTAACCATTATGAAGTTAATTAAGCTATAACGTTTTAAAAAGTATAGAAAGAGGTGAATGCCTTGACAGAAGATATTAAAAAAGAAGAAGTAAAAGAAGAGGAAGCTACCGAGACAACTGAAGAAGTTGTAGAAGAAACAAGGGAAACTTCTGAGCTTGAAGAAGCACAAGCGCGTGCGGAGGAATTTGAAAATAAATACCTTCGTGCCCATGCAGAGATGCAAAATATTCAACGCCGTGCTAATGAAGAACGTCAACAATTACAAAAGTATCGTAGCCAAGATTTAGCAAAAGCAATCTTGCCATCACTTGATAACCTTGAACGTGCTCTTGCTGTTGAGGGTTTGACTGATGATGTCAAAAAAGGTTTGGAAATGGTGCAAGAAAGTTTAGTGCATGCTCTTAAAGAGGAAGGAATCGAAGAAATTCCAGCTGATAGTGATTTCGATCATAACTTCCACATGGCGATTCAAACAATGCCTGCAGATGATGAACATCCAGCAGACACGATTGCACAAGTTTTCCAAAAAGGGTATAAACTCCACGAACGCGTTTTACGCCCAGCTATGGTAGTTGTATATAATTAATTGAAAACTTGTCCGAAATGACAGAAAACTATGAATGAAAGATAAAAAAAGCAAAATAGAAATTAAAGTAAAAAGGGGAAAACATATGTCTAAAATCATTGGTATTGACTTAGGTACAACAAACTCAGCAGTAGCAGTTCTTGAAGGAACTGAATCAAAAATTATCGCAAACCCAGAAGGTAACCGCACAACTCCATCTGTTGTGTCATTCAAAAACGGTGAAATCATCGTTGGTGACGCTGCAAAACGTCAAGCAGTAACAAACCCAGATACAATCATCTCTATCAAATCTAAGATGGGGACTTCTGAAAAAGTTTCTGCAAACGGTAAAGAATACACACCACAAGAGATTTCAGCTATGATTCTTCAATACTTGAAAGGTTATGCTGAAGATTATCTTGGTGAAAAAGTAACTAAAGCAGTTATCACAGTTCCTGCTTACTTCAACGATGCACAACGTCAAGCAACAAAAGACGCTGGTAAAATCGCTGGTCTTGAAGTAGAACGTATCGTCAACGAACCAACAGCAGCAGCCCTTGCTTACGGTTTGGATAAGACTGATAAAGAAGAAAAAATCTTGGTATTCGACCTTGGTGGTGGTACATTCGACGTATCTATCCTTGAACTTGGTGACGGTGTCTTTGACGTATTGGCAACTGCAGGGGATAACAAACTCGGTGGTGATGACTTTGACCAAAAAATCATCGACCACATGGTTGAAGAATTTAAGAAAGAAAATGGAATCGACTTGTCAACAGACAAGATGGCTCTTCAACGTTTGAAAGACGCAGCTGAAAAAGCTAAGAAAGACCTTTCTGGTGTCACTTCAACACAAATCAGCTTGCCATTCATCACTGCTGGTGATGCTGGACCTCTTCACTTGGAAATGACATTGACTCGTGCGAAATTCGATGATTTGACTCGTGACCTTGTCGAACGTACGAAAACTCCAGTTCGTCAAGCCCTTTCAGATGCAGGATTGAACCTGTCAGATATTGACGAAGTTATCCTTGTCGGTGGTTCAACTCGTATCCCTGCCGTTGTAGAAGCTGTTAAAGCTGAAACTGGTAAAGAACCAAACAAATCAGTTAACCCTGATGAAGTAGTTGCCATGGGTGCTGCTATCCAAGGTGGTGTTATCACTGGTGATGTCAAAGACGTTGTCCTTCTTGATGTAACTCCATTGTCACTTGGTATCGAAACAATGGGTGGAGTGTTCACAAAACTTATTGACCGCAACACTACTATTCCAACATCTAAATCACAAGTCTTCTCAACTGCAGCAGACAACCAACCAGCCGTTGACATCCACGTTCTTCAAGGGGAACGCCCAATGGCAGCAGATAACAAGACTCTTGGACGTTTCCAATTGACTGATATCCCAGCTGCACCTCGTGGTATCCCACAAATCGAAGTTACTTTCGATATTGATAAGAACGGTATCGTATCTGTTAAAGCGAAAGACCTTGGAACTCAAAAAGAACAAACAATTGTTATCCAATCTAACTCTGGTTTGACAGATGAAGAAATTGAAAAGATGATGAAAGATGCTGAAGCAAATGCTGAAGCAGATGCAAAACGTAAAGAAGAAGTAGATCTCCGTAACGAAGTTGACCAAGCTATCTTTGCGACTGAAAAAACAATCAAAGAAACAGAAGGTAAAGGCTTCGATACAGAACGTGATGCTGCTCAATCAGCTCTTGATGATCTTAAGAAAGCTCAAGAATCAGGCAATCTTGATGACATGAAAGCTAAATTGGAAGCTCTTAATGAAAAAGCTCAAGCTCTTGCAGTTAAACTTTACGAACAAGCTGCAGCAGCACAACAAGCTCAAGCAGGAGCAGAAGGTGCACAAACAGCAGATAACTCAGGCGACGACGTCGTAGACGGGGAGTTTACTGAAAAATAAGATGCAAAGCCCGTTAAAACCTCACAGTGAAAATAGGAGATTCGACGCAGAAACTTTAGTTTCTAGGAAGATTTATCTTTTTCACCAAGAGGTTAGGGGGTGCTCAATTCTGACTAATTAGTAAATGATAGTAAGAAATCCAGAGGTTGCAAACCAGCCTCTGTTTTTCGCTAAAATAAGTGAATATAAGATATAGTTTTACTTCGTATCATAACAAATAAATATAGAAAGGAACAAAGAGTGTTCGTCATTGAACACGGGCTATGGATTAAGCCAAAAAGAAAGTTGGTTTCAAGGAACTGATAGTTTATCTTCAAAACTATTACTTTGGCTTTCTCCATTAGATGCCCTTTGTATCTAAAATTATGAACAATACCGAATATTACGATCGTCTTGGGGTATCTAAGGATGCCTCTCAAGATGAAATTAAACGTGCCTATCGTAAGATGTCTAAGAAATACCACCCAGACATTAATAAAGAACCAGGTGCAGAAGAAAAATATAAAGAGGTCCAAGAGGCTTACGAAACTCTAAGTGACGACCAAAAACGTGCAGCCTATGACCAATATGGACCAGATGGTGCGAATGGTTTTGGTGGTCAAGGAGGCTTTGGTGGCTTCGATGGTGGTGCAGGCTTTGGAGGCTTTGAGGATATCTTCTCTAGCTTCTTTGGTGGTGGTGCTACTCGTAACCCAAATGCTCCACGTCAAGGTGATGACCTTCAGTACCGTGTCAACTTAAGCTTTGAAGAGGCGATTTTTGGTGCAGAAAAAGAAGTGCACTACAATCGTGAAGCGACATGTAAGACATGTTCGGGATCTGGTGCAAAACCTGGAACAAGCCCTGTAACTTGTGGTCGCTGTCATGGTCAAGGGGTTATCAATGTTGATACGCAAACACCACTTGGTATGATGCGTCGTCAAGTAACCTGTGATGTCTGTCATGGAACAGGTCAAGAAATTAAGGAGCCATGTCAAACTTGTCACGGAACAGGACATGAAAAACAAAGCCATAAAGTATCTGTCAAGATTCCAGCAGGTGTTGAAACAGGTCAACAAATCCGTCTTGCTGGTCAAGGTGAAGCTGGTTTCAATGGTGGACCTTATGGAGATCTCTTTGTAATCATCAATGTTAATCCAAGCGATAAATTTACGCGTGATGGATCAACAATTTACTATACACTTAACATTTCCTTTGTCCAAGCAGCCCTTGGTGACACTGTCGAAGTACCAACAGTTCATGGAAATGTTGAGATGACCATTCCAGCAGGAACTCAAACAGGCAAAACTTTCCGCCTAAAAGGAAAGGGTGCTCCACGTCTTCGTGGAGGTTCACAAGGAGACCAACACGTTACAGTTAAGATTGTAACTCCTACGAAGCTAAATGATGCTCAAAAAGAAGCTCTCCTTGCATTTGCCAAAGCAAGTGGTGATGAAAAAATCGCACCACAGAAAAAAGGTTTCTTCAATAAAGTAAAGGATGCCTTAGAAGATTTATAAAGGAAGGACGCTTAATGCGTCTTTTTCTTTTTTTTGCCAGAAACTGTATGGGGTCAGTTGGCAATCGATCTACTTTTTATCCTTAAAAAAATCTGATATGATAATTTCATGGTTAGATACAAAGCGACAATTTCCTATGATGGTACACTCTTCTCAGGTTTTCAAAGACAACCAAATGCACGTTCTATTCAAGAAGAACTTGAAAAGACTCTATTACGGTTAAATAGTGGTACTCCTGTCACCGTTCATGGAGCGGGTCGTACAGATGCAGGTGTTCATGCCTATGAACAAGTTATCCACTTCGATTTACCTCAGGAGCGAGATCCAGAGAAGTTACGTTTCGGTTTAGATACACAGTGTCCAGATGATATTGACATTGTTAGTATCGAGCTTGTATCGGAGGAATTCCATGCACGTTATAACAAGCATAGTAAAACCTATGAGTTCCTAGTAGATGCAGGGCGACCTAAGAACCCCATGATGCGTAATTATGCTACCCACTATCCCTACCCTCTAAGTCTAGCTCCTATGCAAGAGGCTGCTATGGAATTGGTTGGCACACATGATTTTACAGGCTTCACAGCTTCAGGGACCTCTGTAGAAAATAAAGTGCGTACAATTACCCAGGCAAGTGTATCTATCGATGAGAAAACTGGGTTTTATATCTTTACTTTTTCTGGGAATGGCTTTCTTTATAAGCAAGTTAGAAATATGGTTGGAACATTGTTGAAAATTGGAAATGGACGCATGCCAGTTTCGCAAGTGAAGACCGTGTTGGAAAGTTGTGACCGCAATCTTGCGGGGCCAACCGCAGCAGGTAATGGGTTATATTTGAAGGAGATACGATATGAGAGATGAATTGATTTTAGCGATTTCAGGGAATGATATTTTTAGTGGTGGCGGGCTTCATGCGGATTTAGCGACCTTCACCACTAATAAACAGCATGGATTTTTGGCTCTTACCTGTCTAACGGCAATGACTGAGAATGGTTTTGAGGTCATTCCGGTTGATACTAATGTTTTTAAACAACAACTTGACTCACTAAAAGATGTCCCATTTTCAGCAATTAAAATTGGTTTGTTGCCTAACGTTGAAATCGCAGAGTTAACGTTGGATTTTGTTAAAAACCATTCTGATATTCCAATTGTCTTGGATCCCGTTTTAGTATGTAAGGAGACTCATGACGTTGAAGTTTCTCAACTACGTGATGAATTGGTTAAATTTTTCCCTTATATCACGGTTATCACTCCGAACTTACCTGAAGTCGAACTGCTAATAGATAGAAAGGTCAAGACTCTTGATGACATGAAGCATGCGGCTAGCTATCTCAATGAATTAGGTGCTAAGACTGTCGTTGTCAAAGGTGGAAACCGCTTGGATGGTAATAAAGCGATAGATGTTTTTTATGATGGAACAGACTACAAATTGTTTGAAGAAGCTGTGCTAGACAAAAACAATACCGGTGCAGGATGTACATTTGCTTCAAGTATAGCTAGTGAATTAGTTAAAGGATGTTCAGAAACTGAAGCTGTGGCAAATGCTAAAGCCTTTGTTTATGAATCAATTAAACAATCAAATGAATTTGGAGTAGTTCAATATGCAAAATAAGAAAACAAAAGAGCTAACATTATTGGCTATCTTAACAGCTTTATCAGTGACCTTTGGATTCGTAGCTAAAATTCCAACTCCGACAGGGCTCTTAACCTTGGTAGATGCGGGAATCTACTTCACAGCCTTCTATCTTGGGAAGAAAGAGGGGGCAATTGTGGGCGGGTTGTCTGCTTTTCTGATAGATCTGCTATCATCTGCTCCGCAATGGATGTTTATCAGTTTGTTAATCCATGGTGCACAAGGTTATTTTGCTGGCTTTAAAGGGAACTATCGTATCCTAGGCCTTCTGATTGCAGCAGTTGTGATGGTGGGTGGCTATGCACTTGCTTCAGTATTTATGTATGGAATAGGAGCTTCAATCGCAGAAGTAATTCCTAATTTCTGCCAGAATGCCCTTGGTGTAGTTGTTGGATGGGTATTGTATCAAGGATTCAAAAAAGTTCAATCAAATAAATGACAACAGATTTGCGATAACCCTCTTGACAGCTATCCAAAAGGGTGCTAAGATATAAAAGTTGTCTTAAGTGATTTGTCT
>NZ_JWGQ01000124.1:0-26545 GCF_001069025.1 Streptococcus sp. 1004_SSPC
CACTTTAGGGGGACTTTTTTGATACATCGCTAAAAGCTTTTCGGAACCACTAGCATAGCTAGTGGTTTTCGTGACACAAAAAACTGTCATTCTCTTAAGAATGACAGTAGATTTTAACCTTATTAAGAAGGTGAGCCTTAAGACTCATTTATACTACTTAAGCAAGTTCTTTGAGAAACTCCACTAGGATAGCAGCTGATTGTTTACCCGCCTGAATAATGAATTCGTCAAAGGTAATATTAGCGTCATGGGCTGCTGTATCACTCATAGCACGGATAACGATGAAAGGTTTCTTGACACTGTGTGCAGCTTGAGCAATGGCTGCTCCTTCCATTTCCACGGCTAAGACTTCTGGAAAATGCCCTTTAATAGCATCAATCTTATCCTGACCCGCAATAAAGCTATCTCCTGTCGCAATAAGACCAATTTTAGAGTCGATAGAGGCTTGAGCTAAAACCTTTTCAAAAGTCTCTACAAAGGTAGAGTCACTTTCAAAGTAGAGTGGTTGCATAGACATTTGCCCATAGTCATAGCCAAATGCTGTCAAATCAACATCGTGGTAGGCTAATCTTGATGCCACAACCACGTCTCCAATCTTAAGTCCAGGTGCTACTGCTCCTGCAGAGCCAGTGTTAATTAGGGCATCAACCTCAAAGTGGTCTGCTAGAACAGCCACAGACATGGCTGACATGACCTTTCCTACACCTGATTGCACCAAAACAACATCATGTTTACCCAATCGTCCTGTATAGTAGGTGTTGCCTAAAACAATTTCTTCAACTTTATTTTCCAATTGCTCCACTAGAAGCACTAATTCCTGCTCCATGGCAGCGATAATTCCGATTTTCATATAGTTCCTTTTTTACTTGTAATCTTATCAGAGTTCAGCAAATACATCCATCCAACTCACAGACTTTTTAGAAATAAAAGACAGCAACAATGAGAATAATCAAGAGGACGACAATCCAAAAGAGGATGCGATTAAGCTTGTGCTGAAATTGATTACGTTTAGCATTCTCAATCCGGCGGCTCTTGTATGCAGAAGGCTGATAATTAGCCTCATAGTCCTCTGCATAGAACTCTTCCTCGTAGTCCTGATAATAAGGATAATCCTCTAAGTCAATTTCCCCACGCTTGGCCTGCTCAATGACTTCGTCAGTCAAAAGTGGCTTACTCATAACTTATTTTCCTCCAAAATGAAGTGCATAGTACTGGAGAGCAATGATGGTTTTAGCATCCTGAATAGCACCTGAAGCTACGAGTTCCATACACTCCTCATAAGTCAACTCATAAATTTCAAGAAACTCATCTTCGTCAAGTGGACGTGGATTTTCAACAGGCTGGAGATTTGTAGCAACATAGAGCCTAATTTTTTCATTACAGAAACCAATGGCTGTGTAAAACTCATGAATCAATTTAAGTTCGCCCCTATACTGAGTCTCCTCTTCAAGTTCACGCGCTGCTGCAGCCATCTCATCGCCAGCCTCACCGACTTCCAGTTTACCCGCAGGAATCTCGTAGGAAACGGCCTCAATAGCCTTACGGTATTGCTTGACGATAATAATTTTCCCTTCAGGGGTAACAGCTAAAACGGCCACTGCTCCCTTGTGGAAAATCAGTTCACGGCCAGCTGTCTTACCGTCTGGCAAGAGAACTTCATCCACTGCAACTTCAAAAATATGTCCCTTAAATTTTGACTCACGTTTGAGTGTTTTTTCTTCAAACTCCATGACTTGACTCCTTTAATCTATGAGCCCAATCTAATTCATCTCTTCAATAGAAGCAAGACTTAGATAGGCTTAAGCCTACTTTTGTTGGCTTGGGTGGTGAGGTTTCTTAATAGCGTAGCCTTCTTTATTGACCTGACGGCCGCGTCCAATAGCTACGCTGTCAGCTGGAACATTATCCGTAATGGTTGAACCAGCTGCTGTAAGTGCATTGTCCCCGATTTCAAGCGGTGCAATCAAGGTTGAATTGCTTCCGATAAAGACGTTGTTAGCAATTTGAGTCTTGAATTTATGTTGACCATCATAGTTTACAGTGATCGTCCCTGCACCAAAGTTAACATCAGAACCAACTTCCGCATTACCAATGTAGGTCAAGTGACCAGCCTTAGTATTTTCACCGATAGTAGAACCCTTAACCTCGACGAAGTTACCGATATGAACGCCTTCTTTGAGCATTGAATCCGGACGAATATGGGCAAATGGACCAACGGTAGCACCTTTTTCAACTACTGAATGCTCAATCATTGAGTTAGTGATGACGGTATTGGCACCGATAGTTGAATCAACAATATAAGTGCCGTTGGTCAACACTGACTCTGCTCCGACTTTAGTCTGTCCTTTAAGAGTAACATTAGCTTCAACCACAACGTCCGGTGCAATTTCCACATCTACATCAATGTATGTCGCATTTGGATTTTGGAAAGTAACACCATTAATCATGTGAGTCTTGTTAATACGACGACGCATAATATCTTCTGCTGTAGCTAGGGCAACACGGTCGTTAACTCCAAGACTTTCTTCAAAGTCACGGAGGGTAAAGGCACCTACCTTTTCACCATTTTCACGGAAAATAGAGATGACGTCCGTCAAATAGTATTCCCCTTGAGCATTGTTAGTATTAATATTTTTAAGCGCTTCGAAGAGACGTTTATTGTCAAAGACATAAGTCCCTGTATTAATTTCTTTAACCTGTTGTTCAAACTCATTTGCATCTTTTTGCTCAACAATCTTAGTGACTTCACCATTTTCATTACGGATGATACGGCCATATCCAAATGGATTGTCGGCAGTTGCAGTCAAGATAGTGGCAATATTTTTGTGATTAACGTGGAAATCAATAAGGTTTTTAAGGCTTTCACCGGTAATCAAAGGTGTATCCCCAGCGATAACAAGCGTTCGTCCTTCAAGTCCAGCCAACTCTTCTTCAGCCATCATTACTGCGTGACCTGTCCCCAACTGCTCTGTTTGCATAGTGAAGACAGATTGACCATCCAAAACCTCACGAACAAGCTCAGCCTTGTGACCAATAACAGTAACATTTTTAGCTGGTTCAATAGCTGAAACTGCACGGAAAACATGCTCAAGCATAGTAATGCCTGAAACCTTGTGCAATACTTTTGGAAGATCTGATTTCATGCGAGTTCCTTTACCCGCAGCAAGGATAATAGCGTAATTACTCATTTTCTTTTTCCTTCTTAATATTTTTTGTAATGATTTCTTTCGTGACGGTCTTAACCTTGATCCCCAAATCTCAGGACCTTATCCTCCCACTGGGATGGCCAACTCAAGAAAGGAGAGCTTGAAAAAGCACAATTTCTCATTTATGAGAAAATATATCTTTCAGAATAACCGTTTTTAACGGCGTCTGATTATCTATAATCGCCCTATTATACCATAAATAAGAAAGTTTTGGCAGAGTGGACGGTATTGAAAAAAAGAGCTTCCGCTCTTTTTCTAAGTATAGTTATCCTATAACCATTCTTTGTATTTCTTAATATAGATATGCTTCACAAAGGTAACACTAAGCATATACAAAGTAATGATGATAAACAAGAGAATGAAATAGAGACCGTTTAGATGGCTGAGTTTTAAGAGACCAGCCAATGGACTGTATGGAAGAGCAGTCACAAAGAAAGCAGCAAATAAGGTTGTCACAACAACTGATAGTGCTGGGTGACTTTGAATAAATGGTAGTTTTGGTGAACGTAACATGTGGATAACCATGGTTTGAGACCACATAGATTCGATAAACCAACCTGTTTGGAAAATAATGATAAAGGCTGCTGCTTCTGGTGAACCATGAACATAGCCATGCCCCAAAATCATTGGCACAATGATGAAATAGAGCAAGATATATGTCAAAATATCAAATACGGACGAAATAGGTCCTATCCAAGCCATGAAACGCATGATTGATTTGGCTTCCCAGATATGTGGCTCTTTAAGAAATTCCTTGTCCACATTGTCAAATGGAAGGGCGATACAAGAGATATCATAGACAAGATTTAGGACAATCAAATGCACAGGTGCCATTGGTAGGAATGGTAAGAAAATGCTGGCAAAGAGGAGAGAAAAGATATTCCCGAAATTTGAAGAAACGGTCATCTTGATATATTTGGTCATATTAGCATAGACCTTCCGTCCTTCAACCAAACCTTTTTCCAAGACCATTAAATCCTTATCAAGCAAGATAACATCTGCAGTTTCTTTGGCGATATCAACAGCTGTATCCACAGAAATCCCCACATCTGACACCTTCATGGATGGGGCATCGTTGATACCATCACCCATATAGCCTACCTTATGCCCATTTTCCTTAAGGCTTAGGATAATTCGTGCCTTTTGGTCTGGGGATAACTTAGCAAAGACTGTTGTCGTTTCCACAGCCTTAGCCAAATCTTGATCTGACATGGTATCAAGATCACTTCCAAGTAGAATGTGCGTCACATCTAGACCAACTTTTTCACAGACAGCCTGTGTCACCTTATCATTGTCTCCAGTCAAAATTTTTGTGGTCACACCATATTCCGCCAAAGCCTTGATAGCAGGTGCTGCTGATGGTTTTGGTGGGTCAAGGAAGGCAAGATATCCCGTCAAAATCATATCACTTTCATCTTCGACACTAAAGACGTCATTTTCATTAAGCTGTGATTTGTAGCTAACACCGAGAACACGCAAACCTTGTTCATTCAACTGTGCAACTTCCGTAAGGACTTCCTCACGAACATCGTCAGTCAATGGGATAATGTCTCCCTTGTATTCCACATAGTTAGAAACAGAGAGCATTTCTTCAAGGGCACCTTTTGTCACCATGCTAACCAATCCATCAGTGTCTTGAACAATGACACTCATGCGACGACGTTCAAAATCAAAAGGTAGCTCATCAATCTTGTGGAAGGTCTGGTCAAGGTCACGAACGATGTCATGTTTCTTAGCTTCTCTTTCAGTTCGGCTAATAATGGCACGGTCCATAAGATTTTTTAAGCCAGTTTGGAAATAAGAATTAAGATAGGCTCTCCGAAGTACTGATAGGTCAAGGTCACCATGGATATCAAGAGGGTACTCAAGAACGATTTCATCCTGAGTCAGGGTTCCTGTCTTATCCGTACAAAGGATGTCGATAGCCCCTAGGTCTTGAATAGCATTAAGCTTTTTGATGACCACCTTTTCCTTGGCCATAATGATAGAACCCTTGGCAAGACTGGCTGTGATAATCATCGGCAACATTTCTGGGGTCAAACCGACTCCCACACTAAGGGCAAAGACGCCGGCTTCAAGCCAGTCCCCATCTGTTAAACCGTTAATCACAAAAACAACAGGAACCATAACCAACATGAGTCGAATCAAGAGCCAAGAAATGGAATTCATCTCACGTTCAAATGAAGTTTGTTCGTCATAAGTATTGATGGTCTGCTCAATTGCTCCCATCATGGTCTCATCACCAACAACTAAAACCAAGGCTGTTGCACGACCAGAGATAACATTAGTTCCCATGAAAGCAAGGCTCTCACTTTCAAGCAGGCTCTCTAGATTTTGACCATCTGCTTTAGCCAGACAAGCTTTTTCCACAGCATCGCTTTCACCTGTCAAGCCAGACTGTTGAACAAAGAAATCACGAGAATCTAGTAAGACCACATCAGCCGGAATCATATCTCCCGCACTTAGTTTGACCACATCTCCAACCACAATTTCATCAATTGGGATTTCTTGCTCACTGCCATCTCGAAGTACTGTTGCTGTATTGACAATCATGCGAGACAAATTACTGGCAGCCTTGTCGCTACGAAGTTCTTGAATAAAACGGATACCACCAGATATCAAAACTAGAGTGACAATGATGATAGAAGTCGTTGGGTCTTCTTCACCCGGTTTAGCAAGCCAGACATTGGTGATAAAGGAAACCAGAGCAATGACTAAGAGAATAACAGTAAAGGGATTGATGATAGATTCATAAATCTTTTTGATGATAGAATCCTCTTGTCCTTTGGTTATGACATTTTCCCCATAAAGGGCACGGTTTTCTTCTACTTGGTCTTCCTTCAAGCCATCCAAATGAGTCTTGTAGCGAGTAAGGGTTGTTTCAAGTGGCTCTTGAAGAGCAGCAATAAGTCTTTCTTTATTTGTTGACATTGGAATCTCCTTATTTAATCAGGAGCCAATCACTTATGGAGTCCCTAAGACACTAATCAGCGATTGACTGGTTAGGTGCGGTTCGGGGTGATCGTCGATTAGTCTCATAGGTTTCTCCTTTCATTTTTTTACATAGTGGGTGGACCTCAGACAAAAGAAAAGAGTCCTACCCATATACAGGTGAGACTCTATAAACTCGAGGTTGATTTTTTAATAGATTCTGTCAAAAAATGGACCGTTCAAGCTTTAGCTCCGCAAGGCGATGAAATGAGCTTAGTCTTGACCTTGGCGATCAGGACTGTTGACCAACGAGTAGTGTCTCCACTGCTTTGCGGTAGTCATCCGTATCCTTGTGGTAGCCTCACCTACCGTATTTCACTGAAAATAATACTCCTAAGGCAGTAACTTGTCAAGGGGAAAAGTTACTTTTTGCTTGAGTGGGTAATAAAAAAAGAGCTTCCGCTCTTTTTTGTAAGATATTCTTTTGTAAAATGGATTTTTTTAGACTTTCCTGAAGTGAGTGCGGACGTCAGCGATCTTCTTCGAAGCTCCATGACTAATTTTGAGCCCCTTCACTTTTTAATTTCTAGGCTCAGGCTAAAACAGTTCCCCAAACTGTTTTACTCTCAAAAATTCCGAGTTCTTGAACCACTAGTGTTTCAAGAACTGTTCTCACAGCGGAAAGTCTCGTTAAATGCTCGTTTAAATCAAGTCTAAACAAGATTAGGGTTACTTATCCTTTACCAGGGTTAAAGTGATATCACCTTTATGACTTCTCTTGTTTGACATAAGTCCCTTGTAACTTGCCATGTAAGATGTAATCTACAGATTTGAGCTCATCAATAGTCCGACAATCAAGGGCACACATGATGAGACGAAGGTCATCCTTCCAGCCATTGATAATAGCCACAACTTTATCCACAGAATAACGTTCCACCAATTCAAGGACTGTTCGCGATAGACCTACACCTTTTGCTCCTAGGACCAGACATTTGACCATATCGAGTGGATTTCGCACGCCACCAGAGGCTAGGATTTCCACATCTTCACGAAGGTCTTGGGATTGCAAGAGGGTCTGAACGGTGCTTTGTCCCCAGTCATTGAGGTAATCTCGGTTGCCGCCTCGACTATTTTCAATATAGGCAAAGCTAGTTCCACCACGACCTGAGATATCCACAGTCTTAATGCCCTGAGACATGGCGTAGCGAATGGTTTTCTCATCCATACCAAAGCCAACTTCCTTAAGCACAAGAGGAACCTCTATTTTCTGTGCATAAGTCGCTACATTTTCCTTCCAAGTGTGGAAAATACGCTCTCCCTCAGGCATGAGAAGCTCCTGCATAAGATTGACATGGAGCTGTAAAAAAACTGGATTCATAGCTTCCACCGTCTTAATCCCCAGATCCACAGACTTATCCACACCAATATTAGTCGCTAGGTCTAAGTCTGGAAACTCTTGACGATAGTCAAAGGATTCTGGTGCTTCTCCCTTTAGAGCAGCACTGTAGGAACCCGTCACCATGAGAATACCTGTTCGGCTGGCTACCTCAGCTAGTTTTCGATTGACAGCGCCACCTTTGGCAGAACCACCTGTCATGGCATTGATATAAAAAGGAAATTTCCAATCTCGTCCTGCAAAATGTGTGGACAAGTCAATCTGGTCTAAATCATAAGTTGGTAGAGACTTGTGGATAAGTTCCATATCGTCAAAACTATTATAGGGCGACTGGTACTTGAGGGCATAACGGATGTGATCGTCTTTACGATTTGTCATAGGTTATTTCTTTACTTTCTTGCGTGATAATATCTACTAAGCTGATTCCTATACCTCATACAAGAGCTCTATCCCTGCCTGCTGCCAACGCTCAACTAGAGCATCTCGGCTAGCTTGGTCAAAAGCAAAGGCGATACCACAGTCACCACCTCCAGCTCCAGAGGATTTAGCGATAACATCAAGCCCTTGTTCAGCTTCTTTGAGTTTTTTCAGCTTGTCCACATAAATATTTGGACTCAATGATTCTAGCTGGTCACTGACAGTTTGAAGGCTGTTCTTAAGCAAATTTTTATTTCCTGTTTCCAGTGCCTTGATGGCATCTTGGACGGCAATTTCTGTTTCACTTAGATACTTGCTTGATATACGAGATTTGGCCATCTTAACCATGTCTTTTGAGATAGCAGCTTGCTTGGTCCACCCCACCAAAAAATGAGCTTTGAGGGCTGGCACTACAGGTATGATACAATATCCCCAGTCTTTCTCCAAAAGCTCTGATAGAGTCATTTGGTCTATAAGCTCTGCTATTTTTGCACGGTCAAAAGAGCGATAGGAAACCAGGTCCTCGTATACGATACAAGCCAGATCCCCCATAGAACCGTTGTCTCCCTGTTTGAGGAGGGTGTAACTAGCTAGCTTAAAGAGACTGTCTTTGGATAAGTCTTTCTGAAGCGCTGCTGCCAAGGCCTTAAAGGTCAATACCACAACTGAACCAGATGAGCCAATACCAAATTTAACCCCATCTCGTTCCAACTTTCCAGTGATTGAAAGGTCCAGAGCGGGCAACTTCTCACCACAATAGGCCTCAAAAGTATTCAAGGCCTCTTGAATGAGGGCGTAATTTACGTCTGGCTCACGGTCCACACTGTAGTCAAACATGTCTGAGGTCAACTGGGTAGTTTGGGCTTTCTTGATCTCTGCTGACATAAAAATAGGAATAAATTGAATTAGGGATGTCTGTCCAGGTGTTAAGACAGAATATTCTCCAGCAATGTAGAGTTTCCCACCTGTTTTTACCCTGGCTCGACTGACCGACTGCTTAAGCATCTGGCAACTCCTTGGTGCGTGAAACGATGACCTGATAGTCCTTACGGAAGTGGTCTGACAGACGGTCCAGGTCTTCTTCCAGACAGAGCACCTTAACATTTGGTCCTGCATCCATAGTGAAGTAACATTGCTCACCAGAGGCTCGGAGGGCCTTAACCTTGTCCATTGCCCGGTAAGAGGCTTCCGTTAGATATGAAAATGGAGGGTTAGCCGTACTTGTGGTTTGGTGCATACGAAGGGCATTGGCTTCAGTGAGCTCACCCACCGCTTGGAAATCATTTGCTTTGAGATAGGCCAACATATCCTTGTAATCCTGCTCAGACTGTTTAATCCACTCTGGGAAGGAGGTCGATGTTTCGGTACACAATTTCATACCATCACGGCTTGATACAGGTTTCTTTTGATCTGTCAAAACCAGCATAATCATGGCCAATTTGAGGTCTGTTTCAACTTGATAAACCTCACCACTATCCTTGTCCCAAGCTGACAATGGACCAAAGAAAGACCGTGATGACGAGCCTGAGGCAAACTTGGCAATTTGAGCTAATTCAGACTGCGTTTTTCCTACTTGGAAGAGTTCGTTAGCCGCCTTAACTAGGGCAGAAAGACCTGAGGAACTTGATGATAAACCTGCAGCTGTTGGCATGTTGTTACAAGTTTCAATCTTGACATGTTGGTTTGGATTGGTACGGAAGAGATCTAAGACCTTGCTGGCCTTGGTTGTTTCTTTTTCCCCTTGGAGCTCATCATCGATATACATGACATCACCAGTCGCATCCTCAGGCAGAAAAGACAACTTGGTTTCCGTATACATATTCTCCAAAGTCAGTGAGATACTGCTGGTTGAAGGAATCATACGCTCCGCATCTGCCTTACCCCAGTATTTGACAATAGCAATATTTGCGTACGATTTGACGCTTACAGGCTTTCTATCCACGTGTTTACGGCTCCTTTTTCTTGAAGTTTTTTAGCAATCGTTTGGGCTTGATCTTTGGTACTTGTTAGGGCAATAATGCAACCACCCAGTCCTCCGCCTGACATCTTTGCTCCCTGTGCACCGTGATCCAGAGCAGTTGCTACTAGAAGGTCCGACAAGTCACAAGATACACCTAAAGATTTAAGATGATTATGGGCTTGAGACATGAGCTGACCAAGAAGCTTTTGATCCTTGGCTTTGAGGGCTAGTTCTGCCTGCTGACTTAATTCGCCCAGTCGGTTCAGGTCTGATAAGGCATCTAGCCCGATAGCCTCAACCTTCTCCACAGCCTCACGGGTGTTTCCATGGATGCCCGTATCAGCAATGACCAGATAGGCACCTAAATTGACCTCGATTTCCTTGAAACCAATGTTTCGCGTAAAGCTGATGGCTTGGTCACTCAAACAGGTCTTAGCATCTAAGCCACTAGGTTTACTATGGGCAATAGTCTCTGCCTGATGGACCAGCATTTCCAAGGTCTCCTGGCTAAGCTCCTGGTCGAAATAATCAAAAACCGCACGAATAGCCGCAATGGCCACTGCAGCAGATGACCCCATGCCACGCTTTTCAGGGACGCTAGACGAAATATCATAGCTGATAGGCTGATTCTTGATTTCCAGATAATTAAGCGCTGAAAAAATCGCTGTCGTCAAGGGATCCTGAGCCTTGAGCGTCAAAGGAGTATCAGCCGCCTGAATCTGACAGACAACCTCAATATCCTTAAGAGGTAGAGCAAGGGCAGGATGACCATAAACGACCGAGTGCTCCCCCATCAAAATAATCTTACTGTGGGCCTTGCCCACTCCTACTTTCTTAGTCATAAGTTATACACACCCACAGACCAATTGGCATACGAGTATCTTTCTAAGTTTTTCATACAGTTTCTAGTGGTAACTCAAGGTCTATCAACCTCCCTGAGTAGATTAAGAGCACCAATCTAAGGAATTTTCCTATGTCACTTCTATCTTATCATCAAAGCGCAAAAAAAGCGACATCTAACCTAGAGTGTCGCTTTGCATTAGAGATATGGTCCTAAATTGATATTTCTATCTTAAACTAGTACAATGCCAATGAGGTTAAAAAATGATTGATGTCGAAAAACTAATTAAACAGAACTCCGAACTAATGGCACTATTAAAGATTATCCACTCTTTCCAACTTAATGACTGTTGGCTTTGTGCTGGAACTTTACGCAATTATATTTGGGACTACTTAAGCACCGGAAATACATCTTCAAATATCAATTTCTCAGATATCGATGTCATTTTCTTTGATAAAAACATATCATATGAGCAAACTGTTGAAATAGAAAATCAAATAAAGAGAAAATATCCTGAATACAATTGGGAAATAAAAAATCAGTATTATATGAATAAACATAGCCCTAATACTGAAAAGTATGTCAGCTCTACAGATGCTGTTTCAAAATTTCCCGAAAAATGTACTGCCATAGCTGCTAGACTAAATGACAATCAGGAACTAGAGGTTTTTATTCCCTTTGGAATAGACGATTTAGTTAACTTCAGAGTCTCTCCCACACCGCATTACTTTTCAGACAAGGACCGACAAACGGTCTATAACGAGAGAGTAAAAAAGAAAAATTGGAACACATTCTGGCCAAACATTTCTATAGAATTTATCAAATAGATTAAACTATGATTTGAGATTTACTTTTTACAATACTTTCCGCTGTGAGAAAAGTTTCTGAAACTCGGAATTTTTGAGAGTAAAACAGTTCGGGAAACTGTTTTAGCCTGAGCCTAGAAATTAAAAAGTGAAGGGGCTCAAAAATTAGTCATGGAACTTCGAAGAAGGTCGCTGACGACCGTACTCACCTAAGGAAAGTCTTAAAAATTTTTCTTCTACATAAAAAAAGAGCCTCTCGGCTCTTTTTATCTTATATCGCAAACAAATCGTTTAGGTTCTCAGCCATAGTTGGATGAGTGAAGATTTGCTTAGCCAAATCTGTGTACGGAATATGATGGTTCATAGCAAGGGTAATTAGATTGATAATTTCATGAGATTCTTGACCAAAGAGGGTCACTCCCAAAATTTCCTTAGTTTCAGGATTTACCACAGCTTTGAAGGCTCCACGCAAATCACCGTTCACATGACCACGAGGCATACCTGCCACTGGCATTTCTTTAACTGCTACTGGCAAGCCTTGTTCCTTGGCTTGGTCTTCAGTAAGACCAACTTGAGCCAAAGGTGGGTTGAGGAACATAGCTGTTGGAACAACTCCACGTGTTTCAAGATTATAGCTGCCATCACCAGTTAGGTAATTAAAGACAATACGGAAATCGTCTAGTGAGATGTAGGTAAATTGAAGACCACCATTAACATCACCCACTGCATAGACACCAGGAACACTTGTTTCCAAATGTTTATTGACTTGGATACCACCGCGCTCAGTCAAGGCAATATCGGTATTTTCCAAGTGAAGGGGTTCAATATTAGGCTTGCGTCCTGTCGCATAAAGGAGTGCATCAAAACGAAACTCCCCTTTGTCAGTAACAACGACAACTTCATCGCCATCATTCTTAAGTTCAGAAGTTTTAACACCTTGCTCAAAGACAATGCCGTCCTCTTCCATGTATTCCTTGGCCAACTTAGCAATAGATGGCTCCACACGTGGCAAGAAGCTAGTCGCTGCATCTAAAACAGTCACTTGACTTCCCAAACGGTTATAAAGGCCAGCAAATTCAAGACCAATATTACCACCACCTAAGACACCCAAACGTTTTGGTAAGGCTTCAAGGGTCTGAATACCAGTTGAATCGTAGACATGCTTAGTTGTTGTCAAGCCAGGAATAGGCAAGACATTAGACACAGCACCTGTATTGATGACAATAGTCTCAGCTGTAAGCTCTTGACGGTCATCACCAGCCACCACTTCGATAACCTTATTTGACACGAAATGTGCTTCTGCATCAATGACATCAACGCCATTGTCTGCCAACATTTTATAATTCTTAGCATTAAGACGACCAGTCACTGCACCACGTTCTTTCATGGTATCGTCAAATGACCAGCCCTTCTCTGCCGCTACAATCATAGTCTTGGTTGGAATACACGCAATATTAATGCAAGTACCACCATACATAGCTTTACTGCGCTCGATGACAGCAACTTTCTTACCAGCCGCATTCATCTTAGCAGCCAAAGTTTTACCGGCTTTACCAAAACCGATAACAATCAAATCATAGTTTACCATTTCTGTATCCTCCTATATACTGCCATTCTATCATTTAATTTTTCAGATTGCACATATCTGAACTGGAAAATAAAAAAGCTACAGCTTTTATTGTAACCCCTTTCTCATCTGTTTTTAATAGATTTCCATAATTCCACTACCTAAGCCTTTTCTCGCAGAAATTCTAATATAATTTTATTAAATTGCTTACTTTCGATAAAGGCCGCGTGACCCTGTTTGCCAAATTCATAATGGGAAGCACGGGGAATGTTGTTGGCAAGTTCTCTCACACCATCTACTCATAGAACCAGATCTTTTTTAGCTCCCAGAACAAGGGTCGGACAAGCGATTGCTTTTTTCTTTACTCGCAGACTTTAAAAGTAGCCTATTAATCAGATATAATTTTTTTAAAACGGGATTGATATAATAACGCTTTCACCTTATCTAAAAAGCTCAAAAATAGCAAGTTAAAAATCTTCCCTCCTTTTTAAATCTTGAAATCTTGCTTCTAAAATACGACAAAAGAGCCCAACCAAGCGGCTGGGTTCTTAAGTGTAAACTAAATGATCAAAAGAATATTTCTCCTTAGGCACGTCCTCCTTTTTATTTTCAAAAGCAGCACCAATTTAAAATCCTAAAGCCTTATTTAAAACTCTTAACAAAATAATCAAAGAGTCCTTGATCCGCTAATTGTTTATGACCCAAGAGAAACTCTGGATAATTGGACTTCCTTCCGTAACAGGTTCTTCATTACTAGTAATTCCAATTAAGGGAATAGTCAGTCGTCTTGCTCCTTAAAATAATCAAGTAGGAAAAGAGCGTTTTCTACATAGTAATTAACAGCTACAGGCAAGGCTTCATCTTTTACAAGGAAATCATCATGATGCCAGTCTGGGGCATCCTCCTCACCATTAGAGCCGACAAAGGCAAAGACTCCTGGTATTTCCTTTTGATAGGCCGCAAAGTCTTCTCCGCCTGTTGATGGCAGCGTTTCAATCACTTCTGCGAAGGATTTAGAATTTTCAAAGATGAGTGGTGTGAGAGTATAGTCATTGTAGGTCACGTAAGGCGAATTACCCCAAGTAATGTCAACTTGAGCACCGAACTGGTCTGCTGTCGCCTGAACGACCTTTTCAAAACGAGCAATAACAGCTTCACGGACCGTAGGCTCAAAGGTACGAATCGTTCCTTCGAAAAAGCCGGCTGCTGGAAGAACATTCCAGGTATTTCCAACTTCGATATGAGTGACTGACAATACAGCTGATTCAAAGGGCGATACCGTCCGAGCCACAATTTGCTGTAAATTATTAATGATAGTCGTAATAACCAAGACCGTATCCACACCTAAGTCAGGACGGGCCGCATGGGATGAAACACCCTTGACATCAACCCTAAACTGCTCCACGCCTGCCATAATAGCACCAGAACGAAGTCCAATCTGACCGGGTTTCAAGTGAGGATTATTGTGATAACCGATAATAGCTGACACACCATCAAGACCACCCGCTTCAATGACCTGATAGGCCCCTTGGAAATTTTCCTCGGCTGGTTGGAAAATCAAGCGAACGGTCCCCTTAAGCTCTGCTTCTCTTTCTTTTAAAAGCTGAGCAGCTCCAAGCAGTGAGGTCTGGTGAAAGTCATGACCACAGGCATGCATGGCCCCGTTGTCGCTGGCATAAGGAAGTCCTGTCTTTTCCTTAATCGGTAGGGCATCAATATCAGCACGCAAAGCAATAATCGGATGACCTGACCCAAACTCAGCGATAACTCCTGTCTTCAAGGGATAATTTAAAGGCTCAATACCTAGATTTTTCAAATAAGATTTCAAAAAGACTGTCGTCTCATGCTCCTCCTCAGAAACCTCTGGATGTTGGTGAATCTGATGACGCGTCTTTGCTAAATGATCGTAAAATGCTTCTGTCATAATGAACCTCCCTCTCTGATCAGTTTTGGATTGTCAATCCTTTTTTAAAACTCTCAATCGAATTGATTCCATCATACCACCAGAAACAAGGCTTGAGAAATTAAAAAAACTTATAGAATGTCATAAGTTTTACTTATACCCCTAGAAAAGACCGTCGTTATGGGTCTTACAGTATTAAGCCTAGTGATAGGATGGACCTATCAGGAGATTGAAAGTTCCTATCATACTTTAGTAGGAAGAAATGACTAGCCTAGATAAGTACGCAAAATCACTTTTTCTGCTTCCGTTAACACTCGGTAGGATCCTACTGCTATCCCTTCATCAAGCTTAAACGCTCCAAAAGAAATCCGCTTAAGATAGGTCACCTTGACCCCATAAGCCAAGAACATCTTTTTCACTTGATGAAACTTACCTTCCGAAATCGTAATTCTAGCACAGCTCTTGTCGCTTGCAGAACTTAGAATTTCTAGCTGAGCTGATTTACAAATAGTACCATCCTCAAAGACAACACCTGACTCAAAAAATGCAGGTGCATCAGGCCCCAGAATATCATTAACCTCAACATAATAAGTCTTAGCCACATGATAGCCTGGGTGAAGCATGGCAAATCCCAGAGGACCATTGTTGGTAATCAGCACCAGGCCTTCCGTATTTCTATCCAATCGGCCCACAGGATAAAGACCGTCTCGCTGATCTTCAGGCTTAATCAAATCAATAACTGTCTGGTGCTCCTTGTCACTTCGAGCTGACACGACCCCTGCTGGCTTATTCATGAGATAATAAACTTCTGGCGTATGCTCCAGTTCCTTACCAGAAACCGTGATAGTTTGAAGACTAGCATCCACATTAAGATTATCTCGATCCGCCAAGATACCATCTACATAAACTTGACGACTACGAATGAGCTTCTTAACCTGATTTCGAGAACCATAGCCTGCCTGTCCTAATAATTTATCTAAACGCATAACCTTATTGTACCACGGATAAGTATAGTCTAATAGTCTAAAAAAGCCTACCTAAGAAGGTAGACTCATATTACTAACAATTACACATTCACATGGAAGACCTGTCCAACCACATAGGTCACGAGCATAGTCAAGAGTCCTACGGTCAAGTTACGTAACATAGCTTGTTTAACGGGCGCTTTCCCAAGTTTGGCACTGATATAACCAGTCAAAATTAAGGTCAATGCAACCACAACCACAGTTACAGGAATACGATAAGGCTCTGGGAAAAGCATGATGGCTAGTGTTGGTGGCAAAGAACCCACTGAAAAAGCAAAGAAACTAGAGATGGCAGCATGCCATGGATTTGTGATTTCTTCTAAATCAACTCCATATTTTTCCTCAACCAAGACCTTGATAGGATTTTTACTGAAGGCCTGATTGACCTTAACTTCCGCTGCTGTTTCGCAATCCCCCTGACTGAGGAAGGTTTGGTACAAACTCTCTCTAGCTGCTTCAGGTGAGCGATCCAGGAGAGCTTGTTCCTTAGCGATGGCAGCTTCTTCCGTATCTTTTTGCGTTGAGACACTGACATATTCGCCACCGGCCATCGAAAAGGCACCAGCAAAAATCGCTGATAGGGCTGAAATCAAGATAAACCAGATGTTAGATGTCGCACTGGCCACACCGATAACCACTCCCGCAATGGAAATGATACCATCATTGGCACCCAACACGCCAGCTCTCAAAATATTTAAACGTTCTGCAAAATTCTTATCTTCCAATAGTGCACTCCTTTTTTAGAATGATTCTAAAAAATATTATAACAGTTATTTAGAATGATTACAAATAAGAAATTTGAAAAAGAAAGTTTTATGTCATCCCAATAAAAAATCAGACCCAAAAGGATGGTCTGATTCTAACACTATTTAGTCTTCATTCTCCAAATCGTCTAGCTGTTTTTCAAGACGCCTTCTCTCATATCTTCCCAGTGCAGCGAGAGCCCAATTCATAAAAAAGACAAAGGGAACATATATGGTATAAGTAATTGGCCAAACCATGAGATATCTAGGATCCAAGGGATTATTATGATAGACATCATGGTTGTACCGATAGTTAGCTGACATTATCATAAGGGTGATAAGCCCAGTCACTAGTAAACAACCTAGGACTGTCATACCAGAACCCCCAAAAGTGTTAACACTAAGTCGTGCAGATCTATAAATAGACCAAATACTACTTATCAACAATGGATAAAGTAAGTAATCAGCAGAGATGACACCATTGTTAAAGAGGGAGCCATAAACTAAGCATACAAGCGTCCCTGCAATCATTATGTAAAAACATTCAGCAGCAACTTTATTATTTAGAGCTTTCTCGCGTTCATCTGTAACCTTATTATTAACCAGTTTGAATTTCATCATCTTTACTTCCTTCCTAATCCTCCCAAAACAGTTGATCCATAGTCCTGTCCAATGTCTTGCAAATGGCAATGCATAAGGCTAGGCTGGGATTGTACTTTCCAACTTCAATCAAACCTATGGTTTGTCTTGTTGCACCTACAGCTTCTGCCAAGTCACCCTGGGTCATATCATGCTCTGCTCTAGCTGCTTTTAAACGTAAATTCTTTGCCACATGCCCCCTCCTTTTCATCATATCTGATATTATCGTCGAAATTGATTAGGTTCACCAGCTATTTTCATCTTAATTATACACTATATATTTCTATTTGCAATATATATATGTCATAATTTTAGAAATAAATTGCAAAATAAAAAGCCAAGATTCCTCTCAGCTTCTTCACTATTTAAACTTAGGCTGGTGTTACATCCAAGCTCTCACCAATAGCCGCAAGGCGTTCGACAACGTCTTCTTGGCTCAAACCATTTTCAGAGACATAACGGTTACGTGGGTGAACACGGCATTCATGTGAGCAACCACGAAGGTACTTGTCTTCATTTTCCTCTGAAGTAAGGATACGGCGGTTACAGAATGGGTTACCACAGTTGACATAGCGTTCACAAGGTGTGCCATCGAACCAATCCTTACCGACAACTATAGGATCTACATGGTTGATATCAACAGCAATGCGCTCATCAAAGACATACATCTTACCATCCCAAAGCTCCCCTTGAACCTCTGGATCTTTTCCGTAAGTTGCGATACCACCGTGCAATTGGCCAACATCTTTGTAGCCTTCACGGACCATCCAACCTGAGAATTTCTCACAGCGGACACCACCAGTACAGTAAACAACCACGCGCTTATCCATGAACTCTTCTTTATGATCGCGGACCCATTGTGGCAATTCACGGAAGTTGCGAATGTCAGGACGAATGGCTCCACGGAAGTGACCAAGGTCATACTCATAGTCGTTACGTGTATCGAGGACAACAGTGTCCTCATCTAAAAGAGCGTCTTTAAACTCTTTTGGTGACAAGTAAGCACCTGTCGTTTCAAGTGGATTAATGTCGCTGTCAAAGTTGTCATCCTCTAAACCAAGGTGAACGATTTCCTTCTTGTAGCGAACAAACATCTTCTTAAAGGCTTGCTCTTCTTCCTCATCAATCTTGAACCAAAGGTCCTCCATTCCTGGAAGGCTATGAACGTAGTCCATATATTTTTGAGTGGTTTCATAGTCACCAGAAACCGTTCCATTGATTCCCTCGTCAGCGACCAAGATACGTCCCTTTAGACCGATTGACTTACAAAAAGCCAAGTGGTCAGCCGCAAATTGCTCAGCGTTTTCGATGGGAAGGTATTTATAATAAAGCAATACTCGAATAGGTTTTGCCATTGTATTTCCTCTTTCTTTATGAAATATCTATATTTGTTGTTTGATAGTCAAATTCAACTTAATTATTATAGCGCTATCAAAGAGGACTAGGCAATTGATTTGCTTGGAAGCACATTTTCACAGAAGAAAAAGGCTGAGTGCCAAATGCCTCAACCTGAGTTTCGTCGGATTGTTTTTCCACAAGATAGTATTACAATTTCGCAGCAGCTGCTTGATCCAAGATAAGAGTCACGTCTGGATGATTTTGCAAGACACTAGCTGGCACTTCCTCTGTCACCGGACCCTTAACCATCTTGAAAATGGCATCTGCCTTCTTGTCACCATAGGCAAACAATATTATCTTCTTAGCAGCCATAATAGAAGCAATTCCCATTGAAATAGCCTTTGTAGGGACTTGATCACGACTGGCAAAGAAACGGCTATTTGCTTCAATGGTGCTATCCGTCAAGTTGACCACATGAGTTTGACTATCAAAAGGCGTACCTGGCTCATTAAAACCAATATGCCCATTACTTCCGATTCCTAGGATTTGCAGGTCAATGGTATGATGCAACAAGATGTCATCGTAGTCCTTAGCCGCCTTCTCCAAATCTTCAGCCATGCCGTCAGGCATGAAACTCTCTTTAAATGGCTTAGCGTCAAAGAGTTGACCCTTCATAAAGGCATGGTAGCTCTGCTCATGGTCTGGTGCTAGTCCGACGTATTCATCCAAATTGACGCTGTAAAGTTCCGAAAAATCCAAGTCGCTTTCAACCATCTCTTGGTAGAGGGCGATAGGTGAACTACCTGTCGCCAACCCCAATGTTTGAGCACCCACTACAAGGCTCTCTTTAAGAAGATCAAAGGCAACTTGGCCTCCCTCAACTTGATTTTTAACTAAAATCTTTTTCATTCTATTCACCTCGATATTGGTATATACCGTTTTCTTTATTATCTCTTTTTTTAATCCTTTTGTCAAGCGCTTTCACTTAACTCCTTTAATGACGGTCGCCCTATATCGTGCTATAATAAAAAGGCTGAAAATTTTTAAACGAGGAAAGAAATGAATACAAACGATTTTGATTTTGAACTACCAGAAGAACTAATTGCCCAAACCCCATTGGAACAACGTGACGCCTCTAAACTCTTAGTCATTGATCCTGTAACCAAGGAAATGACTGATACCCACTTCGACCACATCATTGACCAGCTTAACCCTGGCGATGCCTTGGTCATGAACAATACGCGCGTGCTTCCTGCCCGCCTCTACGGTGAAAAAAATGATACACACGGCCACGTGGAATTTCTCCTTTTGAAAAATACCCAAGGTGATCAATGGGAAGTTTTGGCTAAGCCAGCGAAACGCCTTAAAGTAGGTGCTAAAGTCAGTTTTGGTGATGGTCGCTTGACTGCCACTGTCACTGAGGAACTAGATCACGGTGGACGAATCGTAGAATTTAGCTACGACGGTATCTTCCTTGAGGTCTTGGAAAGCTTGGGTGAGATGCCATTGCCACCTTATATCCATGAAAAATTGGAAGACCGCGACCGTTACCAAACAGTCTATGCCAAGGAAAATGGCTCTGCCGCTGCTCCAACAGCTGGCCTCCATTTCACTCCTGAATTGCTTCAAAATATTGAAGCTAAAGGCGTAAAATTGGTCTACCTCACCCTCCACGTTGGACTGGGAACCTTCCGACCTGTTTCTGTCGATAATGTCGACGAGCATGAAATGCACTCAGAGTTTTACACCCTCAGCCAAGAAGCTGCCGATACCCTTAATAGCGTCAAAGCCACTGGAGGTCGCATTGTTGCTGTTGGAACAACCTCAATCCGAACACTGGAAACAATCGGCAATAAATACAATGGCCGACTCCAAGCCGACTCAGGATGGACCAATATCTTTATCAAACCAGGTTATCAATTCACAGTCGTAGATGCCTTTTCAACCAACTTCCACCTTCCAAAGTCAACCTTGGTAATGTTGGTTTCAGCCTTTGCTGGTCGTGAATTCGTCCTCGATGCCTACAAACACGCCGTCCAAGAACGCTACCGCTTCTTCAGTTTCGGAGATGCCATGTTCGTAACACAACGTGCGGGGAAATAAGAGTTATTTTGAGACTTCTCTTACTGGGGAAGTCTCTTTTATTGCACGTCACATTCAGAAAAAATCCACCAGTTATGATGAACTGATGGATTTTCTTGTTTATTTCTCCGAAAATTGACTATTATACAAATCGTAATAAAAACCTTTATCTGCAAGGAGGGATTCATGGTTCCCTTGTTCAATGATTTGTCCATCTTTAAGGACCAAAATCTTGTCTGCCTCTTGAATCGTTGATAGTCGGTGAGCAATGACAAAACTTGTTCGGCCTTGCATGAGGGTCTTCATGGCTTTTTGAATCAAGAGTTCCAGACGAGTATCAACTGATGAGGTTGCCTCGTCCAAAATCAAGATTTTAGGGTCAGCCAGAAGCGCACGAGCAATGGTCAAAAGTTGCTTTTGTCCCAGTGAAATGTTACTTGATTCCTGGTTCATTTCCATATTGTAACCACCAGGCAGCGTACGGATAAAGTGATCCACATTGGCAGCCTTAGCGGCTTCAACAATTTCTTCATCAGTTGCTTCAAGATTACCAAAACGAAGATTTTCCTTGATAGTTCCTTCAAAAAGCCAAGCATCCTGAAGCACCATACCAAACTGTTTACGATAATCTTGACGCGACAAGTTGCGTATATCATGACCATCAACCGAGATAGAACCTGCAGTAACATCATAGAAACGCATGAGAAGATTAATAATGGTTGATTTTCCAGCACCGGTAGGACCGACAATGGCCACCATTTCACCAGGATTGACTTCAAGATTAAAGTCACGAATCAAAGGTTTATCAGCCACATACTGGAATTCCACATGATTAAAGCTAACTTGGCCAGTTAATTCTCCTTCAAGCACCTCAGTAGCATCATTAACCTCGTCTGGTTCATCCATCAGTTGGAAAATACGGTCCAAGGAAGATTTAGCACTCTGCAATTGTCCAGCCAACTGAGTCAAGTTCTGAATAGGTTGATTAATCTGCCAAACGTACTGAACAAAAGCCTGCATATTACCAATCGTCAAGTGACCAGCTAAGACTTGCAAACCACCTAGGACGGCGACAATTAGATAGGTCAAGTCAGATAAACCATTAAGGACAGGCATCATGAGTCCTGAAATGAAATTGGCCTTAAAACCTACCTTTTGAAGGTCTTCCGTAATTTCTTTAAAGTCGTCTAAAGACCTATCCTCACGCCCAAAAAGTTTAAGCACATTGAAACCAGTCAGATTTTCCTGAACAAAACCGTTAAGAGTACCTAGGGCATCAGCCTGCTGCTTAAAGTAAGGTTGAGACTTACTCATAATGAAACGAGCACCAAAGTAAGTAATCGGAATAGTGATAACAACCACAGCTCCCAACTGAAGATTAAGGTACAGCACTGTTCCAATAACCAAGGCTAGAGTAAAGACGGCATTGACAACCTGCAAGAATGACTGCTGCAAGGCATTCGAAACTGTCTCGACGTCACTAGTAAAGCGACCCAAAAGGTCTCCAAATTGTTGCTTATCAAAGTATGACACTGAAGTACGATTGATTTTCTCAGTCATCTCATTTCGCATATCCTGAACCGTTGCTTGCACAGCATTGGTCATAAAATAGTTGGAATAGTAAGAAGCCAACTCATAGATGAGACCACGCAAGAGGTAAAAGACCAAAACTAAACCAACGTAGGAAACGTTGATATGAGCCCCTTCTACCCCCTTAATGATGTCCAGTGTATTTTTAGTCAGTTCCGTAATGGCTAAACCAATGACCACCGGCTCAATGACACTCATGGTGACACTAATAATTTTCAGGAAAATAGCTAGGTAAAGTGGGAAACGGTAAACCTGCAAGTATGACCAAAGGCGGCCAAAACTTGAGGAATGAGTTGTTTTCTTTTTATTATTCTTCATTTTGACCTCCTTCTAGTCTTCCGTAAGACTCTTTTGATTCAATTGTGAATTAGCAATCTCACGGTAAATGTCATTACTTTCCATAAGCTCTTCGTGACGACCACGACCAACAATTTCACCCTTATCAAGAACGATAATCTGATCAGCATCCATAATAGTTCCCACACGTTGAGCCACGATCAAGACCGTCGCATCCTGGGTCACTTCTTTTAGACGACGACGCAAGGTCGCATCAGTCTTGTAGTCCAAGGCAGAGAAGGAATCATCAAAGATGTAGAGATCAGGACGTTTAACCACCGCACGTGCAATTGACAAACGCTGCTTCTGTCCCCCAGAAAGGTTGCTACCACCTTCAGCCAAGTGAGAATCATAGCGTTCTTCCTTACTTTCGATAAATTCCTTGGCTTGAGCCACATCAGTAGCTTGATTCAATTCTTCATGACTGGCATTTTCCTTACCATAACGAATATTTTCACCGATAGTTCCAGTAAAGAGCAGAGCTTTTTGTGGAATAAAGCCAATCTTACGACGAAGCGCCTTAAGATTGTAGTCACGGACATCCACACCATCCACAAGAATGCGTCCAAGTGTTACATCATAAAAGCGTGGAATCAACTGTACAAGTGATGATTTTCCTGAACCCGTAGACCCAATAAAGGCAATGGTTTCACCAGGTTTTGCCTTGAAAGAAATGTTGTGTAGGACAGGACTTTCAGTTTCACCAGGATAGGCAAAGGTCACATTGTCAAACTCCAAATATCCCTTAGTCTCGGTTTCTGTCACGCCATCTTCATTTGGATTGATAGAAATCGGCATGTCCATAATTTCCTGCAGACGTTCACTAGATACCGCTGTACGAGGATACATGGTAAAGAGATTGGCTAGGAAAAGGAAAGACAATAGTGCATGGAAGCTGTACTCAATAAAGGCAACCAAGTCACCGATTGCCAAAGTCCCAGAACCTAACCGCTCAAGAGCAAACCAAACAATTGCCACAATCATGGCTATGATGATTTGCACAAAAAGTGGCTCAGTCAAACCAGTCAATTTAAAAAGTTTGTTTGAATTATCCGCATAGACAGCATTTTCAGAAGCGAACTTCTTCTCTTGAAAATCTTCTCTAGCGAAAGCACGGATGACACGAAGTCCAGTCAGATTTTCACGAGCATACTGGTTAATCTTGTCGAGCGTTGTCTGTTGCTTTTCAGAAAGCGGACGCGTTTTTACCGCCACATACCAGACAACTACGGCTAGGAAAGGCAAGGAAATTGCCACAATCCAAGCCAAAGATGGACTTGTCGTCAAAATCAAAAAGACACTGGAAACCATCATCAAAGGAGTGATAACACCCAGCTTGAGAACTTGATCTGCAAACTGCATGAGAACAAAAGCATCCGACGTGATACGAGTCACCAAAGAAGATACCCCAATTTGTTCGTACTCATGGTGTGAATACTCCTGAAGCTTAGCATAAATGTCATTACGCATGACTTGCACCATAGTAGTGGTCAACTTACCAACCGCATAGGCCAGAAGCACACGACCAACAATACCAGTTAAGACCACACCAAACATGACCCAAGCATAGGTATAAAGCTTGTCTGCATCCCCACGGTTAATTCCCTCATCAATCATTCTGGCAAGAACCGTCGGCAGCCCCAAATTGGCAATAACAAATAAAATGGCCGCCGTAAAATTCATCGCTAGCCACTTAGGATAACGCTTGAGATAAGACCAAATATAAGCCATAAATTTCTCCTTTTCTTCTTCATTAAGCTATACTCTTACGTTTTCAAAAGTCGATACCAACTTCCGAAACATTAAAAAGTACAGAAAAGGGCGTGACAAGCACGCACATCACCTACATTCTAACAAATGGAAATATTAAAAGCAATAGAAAAAAGCAGGGCTTACACCCTGGTTTTCTTTATTAAGCGACTTGAGTCGTTACCTTATTATTTTAAGAGTAATTGAAGCAGACTTATTCTAATTACTGATATTGCTGAATTTATTTAATGGATTTACATTTTGACAATTTTTAGGAAGGATACTGAGGAGGTTCTGGAAGGTTATTTAGTTACCCTGTTTGAAGATTATAATTTCAAGCAAAGTCAACTCATCCATAGAGGATTTGGCCAATGTTCTGATACACTTGAAAGCTTATTTGATTAACACTCCGTAACTCTACTTGAGTGTTTACACAAAATTATTGACAGTATCTGTTTTTTACCAAGAATAAATAAGTATCATTTTATTTCAATTAAATGATACTTTCTTTAGTTCAATGTGTACATATTCCTTTTATAGATAAAGTGAAAAAAACTGATGAATCATTTGATTCATCAGTTTTAAGGAAGATATGTTCATTGCAAACAAATCATATCAATTAGAAAGATTAGTCTTCTTTCTTCTTACGAGCTACAAGACCAAATCCACTCAATACTCCGAGAAGTCCAAGTGCTGCTAGGCTAGCATTGTCTTCTGTACCTGTATTTGGAAGTTCACGTTGGCCATCCATATATTGAGGTGTCGAAGGTGCTGCCGGTTGAGCTGGAGTTGTTGGAGTTTCATTATTATTTCCGTTGTTATCTCCATTATCTGCAGGTGTTACAGGTTGTGGAGTTTCTGGTTTTGGTTCCGGCTTAGGCTCTGGTTTAGGAGTTGGAGCCGGCGTTGGGTTTGGTTGTGGTGCTGGAACATAGTTGATTGGCGTGTCCTTAGTTGGATCGTTTGGTACGTTTGGTACTTCGTATCCTTGAGTTGGATCGTTTGGATCTACCGGTTTAAGTGGTTGACCGTTTCCATCAACAGGTGTATAACCTGGTACGTATGGAAGAACTGGTTTATCACTTCCTGGTTTTGTTGGATCCGTTGGATCGTTTGGATATTTAATTGGACTTGTTGGTTGTCCTGGAATGTTTGGTACCCATGATCCTAGTGGTGTGTAAACATATGTTACTGTTGAACCATCTGTTCCAATCTTACCTTTAGCTTCTCCATCTACTCTTACAAGTACGTATCCTGGAATCACTTTTCCACTTGTTGTGTACTCATCGCCTACTTTTCCTTCTGTTGTTTCTGCAGGGATTAAGTCTTTGCCATTTTCATCTACATATTTAACTACTAGTTTAGCTTTGTTGGCTACGTAGTTAATTACTGTATCTTGACTTGGATCTGTTGGAATGTTTGGTACTACATATCCTTTTGTTGGATCTGTTGGATCAACCGGTTTAAGTGGATTTCCATCTTTATCTTCTGGTGTAAATCCTGGTACATATGGTAATGTTTCTGTTGGTTGTCCTGGTTTTGTTGGATCCGTTGGATCGTTTGGATATTTAATTGGACTTGTTGGTTGTCCTGGGATGTTTGGTACCCATGATCCTAATGGTTTATATGTTACTACTTCTTTAATATCTTCTGAATCACCTGTTACATTCACTACTGCAACACTTGCTTTATCAGCTAAGAATCCTTTAACTACTGGCGATTTAACTTCAGCTAAGTCTTGTGCTGGAGTCCAATCTCCATATGTAACATCACCTGTTACCAAGTTGACCTTAGCTTCACGAGTGAATTTAGCTTCTTGTGTTACTGTTTTTGGTGTTCCATCTTCATTTAACACTGGTGTTCCATCTGCGTATACGTATGTAATTGTACGTGTTACTGTTTTGTTTAGATCTTTTTCTTCTAATCCAGCTGGGTATTTAGGTCCGTCTGGGGTGTTTGGATCTACTGGAGTTCCTGGTGTTTTTGGTTGATCTGGTGTTACTGGTACAACACGTT
>NZ_JWGQ01000125.1:0-8371 GCF_001069025.1 Streptococcus sp. 1004_SSPC
ATAAAAATACCTCTTAAGTAGATTTTAGGTATTTACCTTGTCTACTTAAGAGGTATCATATCACATAGCGGGTGGTTTATCTGTTTCGCACCTTCGGAGCGAAACGGACTTAAAGTCACATAAGCAAAATAAGCTAGACCTCCTAGGTCTAGCCTATTTGTTAAATTTCAAAATCAAATCCGTCAAGTGTCGCAAAATAATCATTCATAGTCTCTGCACGGCGAATCATTCGCGCTGTTCCATCTTCTTGATAGAGGATTTCTGCCGAACGAAGACGACCATTATAGTTATAACCCATTGAAAAGCCATGGGCACCAGTATCATGGATAACCAAGATATCTCCAATACGAGCCTCAGGCAATTCACGGTTCTTAGCAAACTTGTCATTGTTTTCACAGAGCGAACCTGTGACATCAACCACTTGAATATCACCATTTGGATTAGTCATATTAGTAATGTGGTGGTAGGCATCGTACATTGCTGGGCGAAGCAAGTTAACTGCAGAAGCATCAACACCAACATAACGTCGATAAGTATCCTTAATATGGAGAACCTTAGTAACAACGAGTCCGTGTGGCGCTGTCATGAAACGACCAAGTTCAGTGTAAATACTGATGTCCCCGAGATCATTTGGAACAAGGATTTCATCAAATTTAGTATGAACACCTTCACCGATAGCAGCAATATCGTTTTGCTTGTTCGCTGGCGTATAATCTACCCCAACACCACCTGATAAGTTGATAAAGTCAAGGCTGACACCAAGCTCATTCTTAATTTCTACAGCCAATTCAAAGAGTTGAGCAGCTAAGGTTGGATAGTACTCATTCGTTACTGTATTTGACGCCAAGAAGGCATGCAAACCGAATGATCTCACCCCTTTTTCTTTAAGGTAGGCATAACCTTTGAAAAGTTGCTCCTTAGTCATCCCAAATTTAGATTCTTCAGGATGATCCATAATATCTGTACCAAGTGAAAAGACACCACCTGGGTTAAAGCGTAAAGAAAGCGTTTCAGGAAGCCCTGCAGCCTCTTCCAAGAAGAAGATATCTTCGTAAGCATCAAGGTTAATTGTCGCATTAATATCACGCGCGTAAACAAATTCTTCTGCACGTGTATCATTAGACGTAAAACTAATAGCAGTGCTATCAAAACCAATTTTGTTACTCATGACAAGCTCTGTATCAGTCGCACAATCTACACCGCACCCTTCTTCCTTCAAGATTTTGAGGATTGCTGGATTAGGTGTTGCCTTTACAGCAAAGAATTCTTTAAAACCAGGATTCCATGAAAAGGCTGCATTAACTGCACGCGCTGTTTCACGAATACCTTTTTCATCGTAAAGGTGGAAAGGTGTTGGAAATTCTGCAGTGATTTGATCAAGTTTATCAGCCGTAATAAAGGGTGTTTTTGTCATTTTATTCTCCATTTTTTACAATAGTAACCTTATTATAGCATAAGAAAAGGCTTGAACCCCAAATTTCTAATAATCTCAAGGGATATTTCATAATACAATAGACGCATAACCTTAATAAAATAATGGGGATTATTTATAAAAAAATATCTTTATTCTGGGGCGATTTCTCTAATAGCCGTCTTTACATTGTCAGCATGTGCCAAACCAAAACTCGATGCTAAGCTTCTGTTAACGACATTATCTATATGTCTAGAAGAGGCCCCAAACTTAAAGCTGATCAAACCTTGGTTGAAGCCTCATTCAAACTTGAGGATATTTCTGAAGATATGAAAAATGAGCTAAAAACATCTGCTAAACAGTTTTACCTCAAAGATGAGGATGGTAAAAAAGTCACATCAAGTAAGATTGACAAAGATGACCTACCTATTCTCTTCAACAAAAATAATAACGTAGAAAATGCTACAGATGACTTTGGAAAAGTTGAAGCTAATGACTACAAGACTGTCTCTCTCTTTTTCGAAGTGAACAACGATTCAAAATATAAACTCTATTTTGAATCAAAAGATGAAAAGACAAAAGGACAGACTGTTTCTACTAGTCCAAAAAATTTCGATGGTCAAACAACTACCAATGTAAAAAAAGATGTTGATGCTTATTTCAACGCAGTTTCTCTAGATGGAGAAAGTAAAAATTACAATAAATTTGTTTCTAATGACTTAGATAAGACTAAGAGTGAACTTAATCAATATTTCTCAGATAGTCTTCAATATAGCTATGATGAAACTGATAATATCAAACCAACTGGAGATGAAGTTCCAAAAGTTTCCGGATGTGTTTAAACTGATAACGGTGAACGTGGTAGTTACTCTGTTGATAACTTTATCGTTACTAAATATAAGACGGAGTTTAACGTTGACATGTCAACTATCAGTATGAAAGCTGCAGACGATGCATATGCGGCTAACCATCCAAGTCTTACTGACGATCTTAAAAACTACCTACAAAGCAATATGCTAACGCTGGAAATGTCGACCAATTGACCCAACAATACTATATGGAAACTTACTTACCTAATTCAATTAAAAAAGTAAGTCCATCGGTACCAAAGACAGACGAAACAAATATCTTTAAGGATTACTCAGTTGAACTCACTAAGAAAGACGATAAGTGGGCCTTTTCCGACAAAGATAGCTATGTCGAAAAATGGGATTACTATCTTCTCTCCTACACCTATACAGGTTAACAAGAAACCATTACAAAAAACGTTAAACACAAAAAAATCAGCCGAACGGCTGATTTTTTTACTAGTCACGACTTGCAAAGATTCGCAAGATATTCAAGAACAAGTTAATAAAATCCAAGTAGAGACTGAGCGCCATAGAAACCGCCCATCCATCTGTGACTTGACCATTAGTACTATAATAAATCTTTTTAATTAACTGATTGTCATAAGCAATTAAGCCAGAGAAAATGAGAACTGATACAATACTAATCACAAAACTCATCGTGCTACTTGCAAAGAAAATATTAACTAAGCTAGCCACAATAATTCCAATCAAAGCCGCCATAAGGAATTTGACCATTCCTGACAAATCACGCTTAATAGAAACTCCGATAAGTGCCATGACAAAAAAGACAATGGCAGTACTAATAAAAGCTTGGAAAACATTAGCCTGAGTGTACTGGACAATGATAAAACTTAATGTAAAACCATTCAAGGCTGAATAAACTAAGAATAAGGGCAGAGCCACAGGTGTGTTCTTTCGTGCAGCACCACTAGCCAAAAAAACCAAAGCTAACTCAACAAAAATAGCTGCCGTATAAACCCAAGAATAATTCATCAGAATATTAACAAAAAGATGAGAGAGAGGGAATAACATCAGATAAGAAATGACTGCTGAAATCCCTACCCCAATACCAACAAGACCGTAAATCTTCCCGAAAAAGCGATTTAATCCTGCATCACTAGTTGTATAAATTGCATTTGATTCCATAAATATCTCCTAAGTTTAATAAATTAATGGTGGTGACTTTGTAGAGTCTTGCGACGGAAAAACTTACGATTTTTAATGCGATTTCGTAAAGGTGTCACTGCTTCTTTAACAGCCCAGTACTTATCCACCATGGTAACGATATAAGATTCCTTATACTTTGGCGGTGCAATAGTTGCTCCCCACATATGTTTGAGGATGATATCCTCTTCTTTTTTGTTTAAATTAACAAGCTTTCTGGCATTACGAACAGCAATCCGTGGGTGCACCCAAGCATGACTCTTATTAAATTTGGTTACTCGCCAATCATAATAGAAAAAGTCATGCAAGAGACCACCTCGAGCAGTGCTCTTAGCATCCCAGCCAAATTTTTTAGCAATTTTGTAGCTAGTATAACTAACATTAACCGAGTGTTCCAAACGTGTCGAATGATGGTGTTGGACAATCCCATCCAATTTTTGAAAACGTGGGTGTGAAATCAAATGTCCAACAACTTCCATGAATTCTTTATCATCTTCTGGTCGCTTCATAATAATACCTCATTAATGTTTCTAATGCTTCTTCATTATACCACTAGAGCTTAAATTTATTTTAAAAGGCGAATATTTTCCAATAAAATCAGCCTTAGGACCTAGAGACTAAACATGATAATCCCTGCAGCAACAGCAACATTGAGACTCTCTGCCTGGCCCGGCATGTTAATATGTACCAGTTGATCAGCAGACTCAGCCATCTCCTCACTGATTCCCTGACCTTCATTTCCCATCACTAGGGCAAAATTACCGTCTGTCTTAACTGCTTTATAGTCAACGGAAACCTCTGAGAGAGTCGTTGCCAAGACTGTTAAATCATGTTTTTTACAAGTTTCAACCATCTCAAGAATCGGTCCACGATAGATTGGCAGATGAAAATGACTTCCCTGCATAGAACGTAAGGTCTTCTGATTATAAATATCAGCGGATTTATCTGATAAAAAGACCCCATCATAACCTGCAGCATCCGCTGTTCGAATCATTGTTCCTACATTACCAGGATCCTGAACATCCTCCAAGAGGAGGTACTTCCCTGAAAGAGACTCTGGCAAGGCTTGAGTTTGTTTAGCAACTTCTGCAACAATCCCTTGAGGCGTCTGAGTTTCACAGAGCTCCTTGAGCACCTCTGGACTAACCAACTTAACTTTAGACATATTAGCTACACGGTCAGCCATCTCCTCAAGCACAAAAATTTGAAGAATATCCGCACCACTTGCCTTTGCTTCCTCAAAGAGATGCCACCCTTCTAAAAGATAACTGGTTTTACGGTGCTTGCGTTGCAACAATTTTCTAGCAGTCTTGATACTAGCATTTTGCTTTGATTGAATGATTTCCATACACTCATTATAGCAGAAATTGCTTGATAAATCTTGGACTTGACCGACTTTATAGCAAGGATTATACTGAAAGAAAGAGGTTTCAAAAGGAGGTCATGGGCCATGCAAAAAGTAAGATTATTAGTCTCAGGAAGAGTCCAAGGTGTTGGTTTTCGTTATTCAACCTATGCATTAGCACTCGAAATTGGAGATATTTACGGTCGAGTCTGGAACAACGATAATGGAACTGTTGAAATTCTAGCACAATCAGATAAGCCTGCTAAGCTAGCTAAGTTTATCCAAGAAGTTCGAAAAGGGCCTTCAAAATGGTCTAAAGTAACCTATGTCGATGTGACCATGGCTAACTTCCCTAATTACAGCGATTTTCGCATGGCTAATTAAGGTCGGAGCTCCGTTTTTAACTTGTTCTCTTCCTTAAAAAAGGGTAAAATAGACAAGTATAACTAAAAACAAAAGGAATGATATTGTGAATAAAAATCAAAAACGTCTAGCCCTTATGGGGCTTGCTGCCAGCATGCTTCTCTTCCTATCAGGATGTGTGAGCCTTGATAAGTCTGGTAATCCTACTGGTTGGGTTTGGAACCTACTTGGTCGCCCTATGAGCCACGTCATCACCTACTTCGCACATAATTTAAATCTGGGATTTGGTCTTGGTATTATCTTCGTAACTATCATTGTTCGTTTGATTATCTTACCACTTGGTCTTCACCAATCTCGTAGTGCGGCCTACCAAGCAGCAAAACGTGAGTACCTTGCTCCTGTCTTAGAACCAATTAACGAACGTTTGCGCAACGCTGAAACTCAAGAAGAAAAAATGGCTGCCCAGTCTGAACTCATGCAAGCTCAGCGTGAAAACGGCCTAAGCTTAATGGGCGGTGTTGGCTGTCTTCCTCTATTGATTCAGTTTCCATTCTTCTCAGCGCTTTACTATGCAGCACGTTACACTCCTGGTGTACTCAAGGATGACTTTCTCTGGTTTAACCTCGGTCATCGTGACTTCCCATTGATTATCATCATTGCCGCTCTGTACTATTTCCAATCTTGGTTGTCTATTCAACAAGTTCCTGAGGAGCAACGTAAGCAAATGGCGGCGACTATGTACAGCATGCCAATCATGATGATTTTCTTTGGTATCAGCTCACCTGCAGCCGTAATCCTTTACTGGTTTGTTGGTGGTATCTTCTCTATTATCCAGCAGTTGATTACTAACTATATCATCAAACCTCGCTTAAAAGAGAAAGTTGCTGAAGAGTTCAAAAAGAACCCTCCAAAAGCCCCTCGTACAACACCAAACAAGCGTAAAGATGTCACTCCAAAAAATACCCAAGCAATTGCAAATAAACCCCAAAAAAATCGTAACGCTGGTAAACAAAATCGTAAATAAGCTACAAAACACTCTTGGAACAATGTACTGATCCCAAAAAGTTAGACAATTAATTTATCCGAAGGATTTAGTTCTGTATTACACAGGACTGAGTCCTTTTCTACCATTTGTCAAGCATGTCAAGGCATTTGATGAAAAATAGTTTGAATTCCATAGTCAAACTAAGGAATTTGTCTATTTTTGAACTAAGGTTCAGTGTAAAAAGTGTACGCAAAAACAACGCCTTATCTAGTGATTTTTTTGATAAGGTGTTACAATCATATGGCATAAACAATTTTACCGATTTTGGGTAGAAGTATAATCGTAAAGTTTGTTATGCGTTATGAGGTAATACATTGTTCTAATGAGACGATGTATAGAGGCAATCGTGTGTGGTTTGGTTGAAGTCACTTGCGATTGTCTTTTTCGTTTCTCATAAAAGTCAGCGATATGGCAAGGATTGGTATGACTAGCTGAAGCGATGTTTTGAATGCACTTGAACAAGATTTTTCTGGCATAGGGATTACCTCGTTTAGTGATGTGTTCCTTGGCGAGAAAGTTCCCAGATTCATAGTGTCTCAGATCAATGCCGATAAAAGCATTGATTTGATTGGCAGAGTGAAATCGACGAATGTCACCAAGTTCACCAATAATGCTTGTCGCTGTGGTTTCAGCTATTCCAGGAATAGAGAGAAGAATCTCGTATTCTGGCAAAGGTTGAGCCAATGTTATCATCTCCTCTAAAACACTTTGTCTATATTCAGAAAGCCTAAGTAACTCCCCTGCATAGTATTTGACCTCTTCCATCATTGGAGAGGTTTTCTTGACCGCACAATAAGAATGATTAGCTAGTTTTGTAAGCTTATCTACTAAGTAAGTCACACGTTTTTCAGAGATGCGTTTTGATGTAGACTGACGGATGATAGCTCTTAATGTGGCGTCATCTAACTCCAGTACAAAACTATTACATGGAAAAGCCATGACCAAGTTCCAATATTGTTTCCCAGTTGGTGACGACAAGATGTTTTTCCAATTCAGGAAAAGTGACCTGCAAAACCTTGTGCAGGCGGTTTTTAGAGCAGACAATATCCTCAGTAAGATTCTGATAGAAACGGCTGAGGTCGCGTAATTCTTGATAAAGCGCTTCTTGGACATAGCTTGGTTTACGATTGAGGATGAACTGAGACGTAGCTAGTTTTTCAGCGTCAATCTTATCGGTTTTACGCACTCGCAAGCTATCTAATTGTTTCTTGGATTCTAAGGGATTGAGCCGTATATAAGCGTAACTATTATCCTCAAAGAAGGCCTGAAGACGACGAGAATAGACACCAGTCGCCTCAAATACAATCTCTGGTTGGTAAACAGTTCTCAAATCCCCAAGTAGTCGATTAAATCCGATGGCATCATTGGGTATGGTATAGCCATGTATTTTCTCTCCATTGACCAAGATGGCCACTTCTGAACTTGCTTTACTCACGTCAATCCCAAAAATTACTCGCATGATATTACCTCTTTGTCTTGAATGATTCCTTGCTTTAGTGATGTCATTTTCAATACTCGACGTTTTTCGTCCCACATACTTTGATAACATTCTTCCTAAAACAGGTGTCTTGCCAGTTTTAGTTACGACGTCTAGCGCCAAAGGACTCATCGACTTAACAAGACACCTCTACTTTAACATAACGAAAAAAGTAGTGAGTACTTTCTCCCGTCGGAGATTTCCTCACTACTAATCTTAGTATGTTTTAGTTTTACCTTAATTCGTTTATTGTTGTAGTAATCAATATAGCCTACAATAGCTTGTTTCAAATGCTCAATTAACTTAAACATCTTCTCATAACCATAAAACATCTCAGACTTCAGAATGCAAAAGAAAGACTTCATCATGCCGTTGTATGGGCTTGTTCCCTTTACGTGACATGGATGGTTCCTTTGTCTTCTAAAAAATGATGATAGAAATCGTGTTGATATTGCCATCCCTGGTCACTATGAAGAATCGTATTTGTATAATGTTACTCAGTGAAGGTCTGTTCTAGCATAGATTTTATTTATTTCAAGTTGAGCGAAGTAGAAAGATTGTAGGCGATAATTTCGCTGTTAAAACCATCTAAAACTGGCGATAAATAGAGTTTTTGATTGCTTGCTGGAATGGTAATCTGTGTAGTACTTTTCCATTGTCTTGGATGCTTCAAACTGGCGTTGAATGAGATTCTCTGCTTTCTTGCCAACCTCTC
>NZ_JWGQ01000126.1:0-89588 GCF_001069025.1 Streptococcus sp. 1004_SSPC
GAAATCCTCTTGTGACTATTTCTCTAATTATCTCTGACTTTCTCGCTGTAAGGCTTCGTCCCTGTCTTCTAGCTCTTTTTACTTTTTTAAGTAAGCCACCTCGGTACGTAAGCATGCGTTCTCCTCTTGAAGTCGCTCTAGCTCTGGTATTTCTTCCCAAGTTTTCTTACGTTTACGTCCCATTTTAGGTACTCTTCCTCTTGTTTTCTCAATTCATATATTTAAACTTTATCTTCATAAGTTAATTTCATAATAAAACACCCCAAAAGGTAGATTGTTTCTGTCTAACTTTTGGGGTGTAGTTCAAAAAACTTCAAGAGTGTTTTCTTATAGATAAACTCAGACTAACCTAGCTCCTAATATCGCTGGTAACTAAAAAAGGAGTAAGACAGAACAAACGTTCTGCCTCACTCCTACAAGGATCAAACATCTACTACATCATGTAGGTATTTCGATGTTTGTTCAAATACTGGACAATTTTGTCCTAACATTTGCTTAGGCTGTTTTTTCTACACTAAGGATTTCAACAGAGTAGCTACCTGCTGGTGATTCGATAGCTACTTTATCTCCAACTTTCTTACCAATCAAGGCTTGAGCAATTGGGCTTTCATTTGAAATTTTACCTGAGAAAATATCAGCACCGGCTGCACCAACGATATGGTAAGTATCTTTGTCGCTTGTACCAACTTCTTGCACAACAACTGTTTTACCAATCGCAACTTCGTCATTAGCAACAGCATCACTATCAACGATTTCTGCGTAACGAATCTTTGTTTCAAGAATTTGAATTTGACCTTCAACAAAGGCTTGCTCATCTTTAGCCGCCTCATACTCAGAGTTTTCTGAAAGGTCACCATAAGAACGGGCAATCTTGATTCGTTCTACAACTTCTGGACGACGTACGAGTTTGTACTCCTCCAATTCTGCTTCAAGTTGTTCTTTTTCTGCTAGGGTCATTACATATGTTTTTTCTGCCATTTTTTTCTCTTTCCTATTTTTTAGCCAGTTGGTTTAAAATCAAACTCAGTAGTTAGTTACGGAATTTTAATTAACCAATCAGACTATTTATCTTTTAGTTTGCTATTAATATAAGTTTCAACATTGTGCTGGTGCTCTTCATAGCTCTCAGCAAAATAGACATTACCAGTTGATACATCCGCCACAAAGTACATGTACTTGGTAGAAGATGGATTGATAACCGCTTCTATTGCCGACAGACTAGGACTATCTACAGGACCAGGCATCAACCCTTTATGAACATAATCATTATAAAGGGAGTCAATATTCGTATCAATCGTTGCATCTTCTTTCAAGGTCGTTTCTTGACCAAGTTTTCCAAGAGCATAAAGAACCGCGATATTACTTTGCAAGGCTATGTCTGAATCAAGACGATTATAGAAAACGCTAGCAATGTTTTTACGGTCATCGTCAGTTGCTCCCTCTTTTTCAACAAGAGAAGCTAAAGTCAAGATCTCATTAACATTGTGGTCACTTGATGAAATTGTTGCATAGTATGGTGATAGGTAGGTGTCCATCGTAGAGAGCATTTCCTCTGCCAAAGATTCCACCGTCGTATCGTCATGAATGTTATAAGTCGCTGGGAACAGATAACCCTCTAGGACATACTTAGCATCTGTATCCTTCGGAAGGTTTGCCAACAAGGTTGGGTACTTCGCTTTCATCTTAGTAAGAAAAACATCATCCTTCATAAGTTTCAAGAAGTCTTTTGCCTTAAATCCAGTAGATGAATGTTTACCTTTTTTAGCTGATGAATTAACTTCAACCGCCTTGGCGATTTGCTCAATGGTGTATCCTTCTTTAACCAAGACTGTACCCAGAGATGGTTCCTGAGGCTTATCACTTCCTTTTTTCTGAAGTACCTCAATAATTTCATCCATAGTCATACTAGGCTGAAGGTTATAGTAACCACTTTTTAGATTTGAAATGTTCTTAAACTTGGTATAGTAATTAAAGACTTTACCAGATTTAATGACACCAGCTGATTCCAATAACTGACCGATGTAACTGTTACCTGAATTTTCAGGAATTTCAACACTAATAAACTTAGTCGACTTGACATCTTTTGCACCAACTGCATCACTAACATATCGATAACCAAAGAATCCAGCTAATGATAAGATAAGAATCAATAAGACAATTATGTTTCTTGCAATTCGTCCTGCACGACGATTATTTTTATTGCGTTTTTGATTTCGATTGGAGCGTGAAATCGGTTCTTCGTTGATGATTTCGTCCTGTTTAACATCTTTTAGCGAGGACTCTTTCTTTTTCACTTTCTTACGTTTCTTTTTGTTAGCTTTTTCAGAGGCTGCTAAAGCAATACTCTCATCACTCTCATTGTCGTCAGTTACTAGGTCTGACTGAACCCTTACTGGTTCAGAGTGATTACTTGCTATATGATGTTCCTGCAAAAATGCTTCTTTTTGACGTTCTGATGTCATCTTGGACACCAATTCTTTAGGATTCGTGTAGATAGATTCTTTAGCCTTAGCTTCAATGAGCTCCTTAGCAACATCTGCAGGAATATATTCTTCCTCTGATTCCGCGTTAAGACTAGTTTCCCAAACTGGACGTTTAAAACGACGTTTCAACATTTCAGTCTCCTGAGGAATAATTAAATTTTTCTCCTTATCAACTTGCTCTTTAGGACTTGATATTACGTTTGAATGGACATTAGGGGCTAAAGAATCAGCTTGAGAATTAGAAGACAAGTCAACACTATCTTGAAAATCTCGAGCCGTCTCAGAAGTCATAGTTTTAGCTATAGCACTATGAGCAACAGAATGAGAACTCAAATTTTGGTTACTTACTTTATTTGACGCTGATCCAGAATCTATTGCATGGCTATCAGCTGACATTGAAAGTGGTGTCTCGGGCATAGTTGCACTTTTTTTATGCTCCTCCTCACGAAGAGAACGGAGCCGTGTCGCTTCTTGTAAATCTCGAAGAATCTGATTTTTAAAGCTTAGGCTATCTTCAGCAGATTCCGAGTGTTCATTATACTTGTCCGTCAAGGCATACCTCCTCTATAGTAACAAACGCCATTATATCTTAAAAAGTCAGTTAATGCAAATCAATTGGTTCTTTGTCACAGTAACGTAACACTGGCATTACTAGCCTTCTGGGTTCTCCCAGACCATATTATACCAAATGCTACCGCCATGGTTTGATTTGGATTCTCCTTCGTCAATGAAACCATTCATCTCATAGTAGGTAATCAGGTAATCATGACAAGTCAAACTAATCCCTTGACGTTTTTGAGCAATAGCTAGGTCTTTAAGAGCTGCAATCAAGGATGTTCCAACACCTTGCCCTTTAAAGTCTTTGGAGATAGATAAACTAGTAACTGCGATATAGCCTCCTTGACTAACATTAGGAGCCACTTTATGGAACAGGTCATCTGTGAGATAACGTTCCGCAATCACAGGTCCTTCTATATAACCAGCTACAGTGCCATCAATTTCAGCAATTAGGAAGGTATCACAAATTGTCTCTAAACGCTCTGCAATAGCCTCTGGTGTAGCAGCCTCTTCAGGCGAGAAATTATCTTGTTCGATACGAACAACATCAGTCCAATCATTCGTTCTAGCGTGTCGAATAATCATCTAAAATCCCTTTCTATCCAAGAGAAAGAGCTGAGCGAAATCGCTACAGCCCTTAATATATTACATGTGGTTTTGCAAGCTTGCTAGGAGCTCTTCAAATGAACGTTCATAAAGTTGGATGTCTCCAGCTCCCATAAAGACATAGACAGCATTGTCATGGTCAAGGAGAGGTGAAACATTTTCAACTGTCACCACTTTGGCAGGTTTATTGATTTTAGCGGCAAGATCTTCAACCTTTACATCACCGTGGTCAACTTCACGCGCAGAACCATAAATTTGTGCCAAATAGACAGCATCCGCCTCATTTAAAGCCTCAGCAAAGTCATCAAGAAGAGCAATGGTACGGGTAAAAGTATGTGGTTGGAAAATAGCAACAATCTCTTTAGATGGGTACTTTTGACGTGCTGCATCTAGCGTTGCAATAATTTCAGTTGGGTGGTGAGCAAAGTCATCGATGATAACAGTATCACTAATAACTTTCTCTGTGAAACGGCGTTTAACCCCAGAGAAAGTTTTTAGATGTTCAGCAACTAAGGCCATGTCAAAACCAGCTACATACAAGTTAGCAATAACCGCAGTTGCATTCAAGATATTGTGACGACCATAAGCTGGTACATGGAATTTCCCTATGATTTGTCCATCATGTTTCACATTGAAGTTAGACCCCGTCGTTGTACGAACAATCTCTGTTGCCATGAAGTCATCATTTTCTTCAAAGCCATAATAATAGATTGGTGCATTGGATGTAATTTTACGGAGGTTAGAATCCTCACCGTAAACAAAGAGCCCTTTTTGTACTTGCTTTGCATAATCATCGAATGCTGAGAAAACATCATCAATACTTGTAAAGTAATCTGGATGGTCAAAGTCAATGTTAGTGATAATTGAGTAAGCAGGATGGTACGGCATGAAATGACGTTCATATTCATCTGCTTCAAAGACAAAGTATTGCGCATTGGCTGAACCACGTCCTGTTCCATCACCGATAAGGTATGACGTATCTGTGATGTTTTTCATAGCGTGTGACAAGAGTCCTGTCGTAGAGGTCTTACCATGTGCACCGGCCACACCAAAGCTAGTGAACTGATTCATGAAATGACCCAAAAATTCATGGTAACGCTTGAACTTATAACCATTTTTAATGGCATAAGCAATTTCAACGTTGTTATCTTCACGAAAAGCATTCCCAGCAATTAATTCAACATCTTCAGTGATGTTTTTTTCATCGAAAGGAAGGATTGGAATACCCGCTTGCTCAAGACCACGTTGGGTGAAGTAGTATTTTTCCACATCGGAACCTTGAACCTTGTGTCCCATTTGATGGAGCATCAAGGCCAAAGCCGACATGCCAGATCCTTTAATTCCAATAAAATGATAAGTTTTTGACATAGTTTCTCCTTGCAATCAAACTGCGATTAATTTGCATCTTCTAAATGCGTCAAATTTAGTTCTTGAGCAATTCGGTGTTCACGGTGAGCTTGACGTTCTGGGTAATTATAAACCTGGCTACGTTTCAAGAAGTCATAGCTATTTTTCTTGACGTTCTTACGAGATGGGTTACTAGGTTGTTGATAAGTTGGAACCACTTCTGCCAAGATATAAGTATCTTGTTTCAGACGATTTGCCAAGTGATGGATTTTTGAGTGCTTCCCATTAGGTGCTAATGTTCTCTTAATAGCACTCACAGGAGCTTCCAAGATAGACGCCGTCACTGGCTCCTTATCCGTTGTTACAGCAACTGCCTCAACAGTAGCCTCAAAGCTTGGTTTATTTTCTACCTTAGGCTTAGCAGCTAGTGAACGGATATTCGTAGATTTAGTTGATTGAACTTCTTGACGTAGGTATTTTTGGCGTTTATCACGTACGTCACGCTTCGCCTTTTCACGGGCTTCTTCAGCATAAGTCATTCCATCCTCTTGTGTTTCAGCTCGGTTTGGAGCCTGCTTACGTTTATGAGCCTTAGCTGACAAGAATTCATGGTTCAGCAAGAAATCGTTATAGTCCTTATCCTGATAAGGACCACGGATATTAGTGATTAAATCTTCATTTTCATATAGACGCATAGAGATAGGTTCTTGCAAGCAAGATTCTCCGTCCGGAATCAGCGGAAATTGTCGTCTTTGGCGATGCATAAAAGACTTCCTTTCGTTTTCGAGATGATGCGTATCTTAATATAAACAATCGGGAATGGGGAGATACGTCTTGCAATATTCTATTATAGCCTAATTTAAAAGATTTGCCTAGTGCCATTTTATATTTTAGTATTCCAATATTAAATATAACAGATTAAGATATTGCAATACCAAGAATTTCTTTAATATCCTCAACTGTCATGCTAGCACGGCTTTCATTGCCATCTAATACTGTTGTAACGAGATTTTTCTTACCTTCTTGAAGCTCAAGAATCTTCTCTTCGATAGTACCTCTTGTAATCAAACGGAAAACTTCGACATTTTGTTCCTGACCGATACGATGAGCACGACTAATAGCCTGCATTTCCACTGCTGGATTCCACCAAAGGTCAATCAGAATAACTGTATCAGCACCAGTCAAGTTAAGCCCTACACCCCCTGCTTTTAAAGAAATCAAAAAGGCATCTCGACTCCCCTGATTAAAGGCTTTGGTCATCTCCTGACGACTATCAGATGGGGTCGACCCTGTTAGCTTATAAGAGGAAATACCTACCTCTTGTAAAAGTTCCTCTGTAATATCTAACATCCCACGAAATTGTGAAAAAATAAGGACACGATGGTCTGATTCCTTAATTTGACTAAGTAGGTCTCTAAGACTATCTAATTTCCCACTATCACCAGCGTAATCCATAAAGAGGGCTGGGGTATCACAAATTTGGCGTAAGCGGGTAATTCCTGACAAGATTTCCACCTTATGACGGTTGATTTCCTGATCACTTGCCGAAATTAATCCTTGTTGCATCTGTTGCAATTGTGCTAAATAGATAGCCTTTTGAGCATCTGACAATTCACTTTGGTGAGTAATTTCAATCAAATCTGGGAGATCAGGAAGAACCTCTTCTTTTTTACGTCTTAGAATAAAGGGAGAAATATACCTAGCCACTTCCTTAGGTGTTAACTTAAGGAAAGTTTTTTTAGCTGGTAAAAGTCCTGGTAGAATAATCTGGAAAATAGACCAAATCTCCAACAAATGATTTTCAATAGGCGTTCCAGATAGTGCTAAGCAATGTGGAACAGAAAAATCACGTAGATATTGGGCAATCTTTGTCTGTGTATTCTTCATGACCTGAGCCTCATCGAGAATGAGATAGTCATATTTGCCAGCCTTATAAGCATCAAAATCCTGACGGAAGGAAGCGTAGCTTGTAATGATAATCTGGTGGTCTTCGGCAATGATGTCATCACGTTTTAGCTTGAGTCCATAAGAAACCGCTACATCTAACTGAGGAGCGAACTTTTTAAACTCATCCTGCCAATTGTAAATCAGGCTTGATGGTGACAAAACCAAAACTCGTTGTCCTTCTTCTAAATGTGCAGAGAGATAGGCAATAGTTTGCAAAGTTTTCCCCAACCCCATATCATCGGCTAAGATACCGCCAAAACCATAGTGATGCAACATAGATAGCCACTGAACACCTTTTTCCTGATAGGGACGAAGGCCAGCTTCTACCTTATAGGTTGGCAAATCAAAGGTCTCTGGCTTACTCAAATGTTGCGTTAAGAGTTGGAAATCTTTTGAAAAACGAACAGAATCACTTTCTGAAAGAGCATCCATCAATTGATAGGCAGTTAATTGATGGAGTTCTAGGTGACCTTTTCCTGAATAACGAGCTCTCAGAGTTTTGAGGCTCTCACTAATACGATGCGTCGCTTCGTCAAAAACAATCAACTGACCACTACGATTGATAAAATAGGGCGAGCTTTCCATCAAGGCTGCTAAAGCATGATCCACATCTTCATCGTCAAGGCTTGAAAAATCAAAGGAAATATCTAATAAATTTCCCTGACACTCTACCTGAACCTGTGGACTCTGCTCAACCCGTAAGTCACGTAACTCCTGTCCAATCAGAACCGTTCCTGCATTTCCAAAATCTGGTAGAGTATTTGTAAAGAAATCATAGAGCTCTTGACTGCTACTTAATCGTTTATATGACTGAAAATCAGGGGTGAATCCATGCTTAGACATCAAACGAAAAACAGCCTGCTCATGACGATAGTTACTAGTAAATCCTAAACGACTCAACTCTTGGCGATCATGTACCAAAAAACCATCAAAATCAAAGGCTAATGTAAGAACAATCTCACTATCACCTTTCAGATTAAAGCGAAATCTCGGTGTAAAATCCTTGATATTAAAAGCTTTTGGTGCCTTAACCGGCCCCATAGTCTTAAAATCAAAAAGACTAGCAGCCAAGATGGCTTGTTCATCGAGATTAAAGCTGACGTGCTTATTCAAATCGCTTCCGATTGGAAGAGAGCGTAAGCCAACCAAAAGTTTTTGTTGTTTTCTATTCAGACGATAAAAAACACCTTGATAGAAGAGAATACGATTATTAAAAAAGGCCTGACTATTCTTCTCAGAAACAGTCAATTCAATCATCTTGGGCTCGACACAAATATCAAACGAGAAGAGATTGGCATCAGCAGTCAAGTCCTCGACCAAAAGTTGGCGGTATTCAGTCCCTTCCCATTCAAACCTAAAGCCATCCAAATCTTGCATCCGTCTCAAACCTTCCTCAAAAAAACCGTAGGGGAGACAAAGGTGACGTGCATTATTCGGTAAAATAAAGTCTAAATTAGTCTTGGCTTCATCTGGAATCATCCGTCCTAGGTAGTTTAAAAATGCCTGTGAAGCCTGGTCAAATTGAATAAGTGATAGGAGTTCATAGTAGTTCTTACCTATCTGATAATAACCCTCAACCTCTACAAGTTTGAGAAAGGCAGGAATATCTCGAATAACATAAGAACGTTCATCTGGTAAGCGACGTAAACGTATGCTCCACCAAATCTCTGAACCAAAGGTAGACTCCTCTCCCTCTACCATCAAGCTATATCTAACGGTATCATCTTCATTTAGGGAAAGCCCTTCTAAAAATAAACCACCAAAAGAGTGACCTCGCTCTTGGCCCTGAGAGAGCTCTTGTTCCTCTTCCAGTTCTGCCAAGAGGCGCTGGCCTTCTTTATCATTTTTTAGATAATACTCAACCGCCGCCAAATGGGGACAATAGCCTTTTTGAGCGAAATAATCACAGTCACACGTGATTTCAGAATCATCGAGCGCATAAATTAAATGATGTTGGCCAACTGTCGTGTCCAACTGAGTTTCTGAGACCTGATGAATGGCAATTAGACCCTTTTCAAAAAGTTTAATCCCCTCATTACGGACTCTACCCGGCATCAATTTCGCCATAGTATTCACCCCTATCTTATCCCTCTATTATAGCACAAAATTCTTATAAACTCGGCCTTCACCACGATAAAACAAAAAAAACACTCCCTAGGGAGTGTCGTCGATTATTATTCATAATCAAGTTTATCTGAGTGACCTGAACCATTACCTACATAGTAACCTGTCTTACAGTTGATACTAAAGAGATAAGTTCCATCTGGAAGGTACATGTTGTAGTAACCATTTCCGTTGATGATGTTGACTGGCTCAAGGATAAAGTTATCTCCTGAGAAGTACCCACGTGAGTGAGATGTTGCAATAATCTTATCAAGAACACCATTAGCCCAAGTCCAAGCTGGATTACTTGTATCCGCTACTACGTTTGCATTATAAGGCACACGAGAGCGATCACGTTGAAGGATAGATGGATTGTAATTTATGATGCCTCGTGTCACAACTGTTGAAGTTGCAGCTGTACCACCAGAAACTCCACCAGTCGCACTTGTTACACCTGAATTAGATGCTCCAGATGTGTTATCTCCCGAAGGAGTAGCAGTATTAACACTTTCAGAAGCTGTCGCTGCAGACGTTGCACTTGCAGCTTTAGCCTTTTCTTCAAGCTGTGTTTTACCGCCCTTAATAGCTTCTTGGATAGTACTATCAAGACTAGCATTGCCAGTATTTGTTACACGTTCTGAAAGATCATTAAAGTTTGCATCAGATTTAACTGAGATAGAGGCATTATAGCTACCGTCTACAAGAGCATCTGATTCATACTTACTATTGACTTTTTCAATAGCTTCGATTTGTTTCTTCAAGTTATCGTATTTGACCTTAGCTGCATCATAATACTTGGTTTTTTCCAATTTTTTAAGTAGTTTTTCCAAGTCTGATAGCTTACCAAATTGATCATTAGCTAGTTTTGTCTGCTCATCATCTGTGAAGAAATTCTTATACATGTCTTCGAAGGCTTTATTATCAGAAGCTGATGCATCCTTGCTTGATGATGGTATTACTGCTGAAGAAGCAGTGCTTGTAGTTTTCGCAGATTGGCTATGTGTTCCTTTATAAAGAGCATAGCTACCACCAATTATAGCCAGAACAAGAACCGCGAGAGCAACGATAACAACACCCTTACGGCGATAAAGTGGAATATCACCATCAAAGAAACCTTTATGAGATGGAGAAATAGACCCTGAAGAGACTCTATCTTCTGCTGATGGACGATTAACTGTCATAGACACTTTTGGTATCGCTTTTGCTTCATCAGCTTTAACTCCTGTTACACCAGCAACTGTTGTGGCAATAGCTTCTAAGTCGATTGTTTCTGAGACTTCAACATCTTCCAACAGAGGTTTAGAGTCTTGTGGCTCAGAAGCCTTGTCATCAGCAGGTAAGGTACTTTCTGGTTCCGGATCATCAATATTGTCTACCATATCAGCGTTATCAACTTGTTGATTAGTTGATCTAGACGTTGCAGCAAGGGCTTCACCAAGATCGAATTTTTCTGCTTCTGACGTGATAAAACGATCAGCATTAGTTGATGTTATGATGGTTTCAGAGCTTTGACTTTCTGGTTTCACAGTGATTTCAGGTTCAACAGAAGCTTGAGTATCATCTTCCTTAGCGTCAGTTGTGTCCAAACCAAAAGTCATAGGTGTTACTGTTTCATCAGCAGTCGTTGAGTTGGTTGCCTCATTAGCCATTGATTGACCAATCAAACCTGAATCAGCAAATTCCTGACGTTGCTTTTGAATGAAGGCATCTAAGGGTGATGTATCGCCATCTGCTTCAATTTTCTTTGAAAATTTTTGTGAGGTAACTTCCTCACGATGTTGCTTAATATACTTATCCAAAATACTATCTGTTTCGGTTACACCAGCATTAATCTCAGCTTCTTTGCGGACAGCCTCACCGACTGTCATTTCCTTGGCATCTTGGAAATCTAACTCTTGGCTTTCTTCATAGCCATCTTGTGTTTTATCTTCTGACACGTTTAATTTACCTTTCTAGCCTCAGAACGGCGAACACGCTCTCCAAAATATTGATACAAATCAACGCGGAGGGTCCCGTTATAAAGCTTACGTTTTTTATCAGCTTTCATGCCGTATTTACTTTCAAATTGTTCATCACTGGTCAAGATAAACTTGCTCCACGTTTTAAGCGGCGCAAAAGTTTGACCCATTTCATTATACAAGATATCCACAGCCTTGTCATCCAACAAGCGCTCCCCATAAGGAGGATTTGAAATAATGACACCGTTGATTTTATCTGTTTTCAAGTCCTGTAAACGCATTTGTTTCAATTTAACAACATCTTCAAGACCAGCTTCGCGAGCATTAGCCTTAGCAATCTCAACCATACGGCTATCAATATCACAACCCATAATGTCTAATTCAACATCGTAATTTGCCTTGCTATCAGCTTCATCTCGTACTGACTGTACTAAATCTTTATCCACCCAATTCCATGCCTCAAAGGCAAAATCACGATTAAAACCTGGTGCGATATTCATTCCAATCATAGCAGCTTCAATACAAAATGTCCCTGAACCACAAGTTGGGTCAATCAAAGGTTTGTCAGGATACCAGTTACTAAGTTCAAGAATAGCAGCCGCCATATTTTCTTTAATAGGTGCCCCACCTTTATCAGTACGATAGCCACGCTTAAAGAGACTAGCACCTGTAGTATCAATTAAAGCAGTAGCCTTATCCTTTAAGATTGAAACTTCAATTTTAAATTCCGCACCTGTTTCTTGAAGAGGCACTCCTTCCGGACGGTGGAAATACTTCTGTAATTTTTTAACAACAGCTTTTTTAGAAATCGCCTGAACAGACGGCTCATTATGGAGCTTTGATTTAACACATTTAGCTTTTGAAATTGGGAACTTTGCACCTAAGGGAAGATAATTTTCCCAGTCCAAGGCATAAACTCCTTGAAAAAGCTCCTCAAAAGTACGTGCTGGAAACTCTCCCACCACAATCTTGATACGGTCTGCAGCTCTCAACCAAAGGTTAGTTTCAGCAATTGCACGAACATCTCCTTGGAAACGCACCTTACCATTTTCAACTTGAATCTCATACCCCAACTCACGTAGTTCTCGTCCAACCACAGCTTCAAGTCCGGCTGCAGCAGTTGCTACTAATGTAAATGTTTCTTTCATTGTTATCCTGTTACCTAATTATTACGAGTACAAACTCTCCTAAACTATAGCTTATTGTTCACTCTTGCCCTTAGTTGGTAGACGCAAAAGAGACGTTTCTTGCTAAAAGAAGGCTGAGACATTTGCCCCAGCCTCACCTATATGCAATTTTCTATAAGCCATGTTTTGTTCCAGAAGTGACTAGGTACCACTTCCTTCGATAATCATCTGTCTACTGCATAGCAGTCAGAATGGTCCGTTCGTTTCCAGCCATCCCATGCCCCTACCAAAGTTTGGGTTGCTAGCTTGAGGGGTTTACCGCGTTCCACTTTTTAGGTTTCCCTAAAAACTCCGTCACTGTGGCACTTTCAGAGCTACTAAAACCTATCCTAAGACTTAGCTAGTTCGCTCGCCGTAACTTGAAAATCAAGTCCCTAGGCTTATTGATTCACCTAGCACAAACACTACTGGCATCACAGCCAGTGCTAGCATGGACTTTCCTCATGGAAGACTAGCAACCATGCGATTATCCAAAAATTGCACAAAACCATTTTTATTCGACGATTTGTTTTCCAAAGACCTCTTTTTCCAAACGACTGATACGTTTTAAGATATCATAGTTTGAAGCCGAAGCAATATTGGCAGTAGCATATGGTGGTTCACTTGTCGCACTTGCATATGCGGGACGTCTTGCAGGAGCTGATGTCTCCTTGGCCTTCAGTTTTGCATTTTCTTCTTGCAATTCTTTAACTAGAGCAATGTAGACACCGTAATCTTTGATTACATCATCTAAAAACTCATCAACTTCTGTTTTATCGTATCCACGCATGCTTGTTTTAAATTCTTGTTCGTAGATTTTCTTGGGCGTTAAATTAATCTTAGCCATTATTCTTCTCCAATACTTATCTTATCTAACTTACTAATACTTTACAGTCCAATGCTTTCATGATACAGAAAAAAATATAAAAATGCAAGTTTAAAACTCAATTATGTCCTATTCCGACATGACTTCATTGAGGTCATCAAAAGTCAACCGAAATAAGGGATAATCGCTTGCATCTATTATCATATTGTAAAAATATTTCAAATTTGTTTCATTTTCAGGCTCATAAAATAAATAGGCTTGGTCTGTATTATCGATGAGAAACTGGTTAAATTGTTTGAACTGAGCTGGCGATTGATAAGCTGGGAAACTATACTTTACGAAATCAACTTGTTTAAAGGCTGCCAATTTTGCTTGGTTAGCTTCATTCCAATTCTGACCGTGTGTTTCAAATGGAAATAATGTCGCTAATTTCAAAGGATAGTCTTTCTGAAGTTCCTTAGCCACTTCTAGCGCCCAAAATTCAAAACCAAGGTTTCCAGTAAAAATCATCCAATCCACACCTTCATCTAAAAAACGTTTAAAATCACGTTTGATTGCCTTCTTAATGATATTTACCTTAGGGTCCTTGTCTTTAAAAACACCAAGTTCAAAGCTCTTATAGCCCGTTATGAGTAGTGATGTCATTTATTGTTTTCCTCCTTCATTTTATGGTATAATGAAGTAGTCTTTATGCATATCTTATTAAAGAAGAAGGGAAAGAAATGGTAAACTATCCCCATCAGATATCTCGTAAGATAGCACAAGTACGTACTAAAAAATCTAATAGAGTTGACTTTGCCAATCGGGGGATGAACTTTGAATCTGCTATTAATGCGACTAATGATTACTATTTGTCGCGTGGCTTAGCTGTTATTCATAAGAAACCTACACCTGTTCAGATCGTCAAAGTTGATTATCCAAAACGCTCACGAGCAAAGATTGTAGAAGCTTACTTTAGGCAAGCCTCAACTACCGACTACTCTGGTGTTTACAAAGGATACTATATTGATTTTGAAGCCAAAGAGACACGGCAAAAGACATCTATGCCTATGAAAAACTTTCATGCGCATCAAATTGAGCACATGTCTCAGGTCATCAATCAAGATGGAATCTGCTTCGTGCTACTTCACTTTTCAACGCTTAAGGAAACCTACCTTCTGCCTGCCAAAGACTTGATCGCTTTTTATCGAATTGATAAGGGATCAAAATCAATGCCTCTTGATTATATCAAAAAAAGAGGTTATGCAATCGCAGAGGCAGCTTATCCTCAAGTTCCTTATTTAGAAATCATTGAAAAATTATTAGGTGGTAACACATAATGGCTAAATTTAATTTCAGCAACTTTAAAGAATCACTTAGCGGTTTAACTAAACGTGCTAAAAACACACAGGTTAAACGTTCAGATTCTTCTCGCTATAGCAAAGGAAAACGCTCATCTGCTTCAGATCAAAGTTTAGGATGGCGTATTGTAAAATACGGTTTTATTGGACTACTGACTTTCTTTGTAATCTGTGTCATTGCTGGTGGTGGACTCTTTGCTTACTATGTTAGCAGTGTTCCTAAACTTACCGAGAATAAGTTGCAATCAACAAACTCAAGTAAGATTTACGATGGTAATGGTAGTCTTATTGCTGACTTGGGGTCCGAAAAACGTGAAAGTGCTTCAACAGATGAGATTCCTACAACCCTAGTCAATGCAATTACCTCTATCGAGGATAAGCGTTTCTTTACCCATCGCGGTATTGACGTTTATCGTATTATGGGAGCTGCTGTTAACAACCTTCGTCATAACAGCACTCAAGGGGGATCTACACTTGACCAACAGTTGATTAAGTTAGCTTACTTCTCAACTAATACCTCAGACCAAACCCTTAAACGTAAGTCACAAGAAATATGGTTATCTCTCCAAATGGAGCGTCAATATACTAAACAAGAAATCTTGACCTTCTACGTTAATAAGGTTTATATGGGTAATGGTTACTACGGTATGAAGACCGCAGCTAAATCTTATTTTGGTAAAGAATTAGGTGACCTCTCAGTTGCCCAAGCAGCTCTCCTTGCTGGGATCCCACAAGCACCAACACAATATGATCCTTATACTAATCCGGATGCTGCTAAAGAACGTCGCAACACTGTTCTTAATGAAATGTATGAAGACAAAAATATTTCTAAAGAAGAGTACGAGCAAGCTAAAGCAACGGATGTATCAGATGGTCTTCTTCCACTCACAAAGAAAGCTAGCTACGAACCATACCTAGATAACTACATCAAACAAGTTGTTGAACAAGTCTCTACCGAAGCCAATGCTGATATCTACTCAGCTGGACTCGATGTCTATACAAATCTTGACCCTGATATCCAAAAATACATTTGGAATGTCTACAACTCAAATGATTATATTGCTTATCCTGATGACAAACTTCAAGTAGCTTCTACTATCATTGATGTTACCAATGGATATGTTGTTGCTCAATTGGGATCACGTCACCAAGACGAAAATATTGCCCTTGGTACAAACCAAGCTGTTCAAACTGACCGTGACTGGGGTTCTACAATGAAACCAATCACTGACTATGCTCCTGCTATTGAAAAAGGTGTTTATACAAACACTGGTACGACTGTTTACGATAATCCTTACAATTTCCCAGGTTCTTCAACACCAGTTTACAACTGGGACCGTAAGTATTACGGAAGCATTTCATTGACTTATGCGCTTCAACAATCACGTAACATCACTGCGGTTAAAGCCCTTCAAGCGACTGGCTTGGAGTATGCTCAATCCTTTTTGAAAGATTTAGGTATTGAGTACCCAGAGATGTTCTATTCAAACGCTATCTCATCTTCAACAACATCATCAGATCCTAAATATGGTGCTTCAAGTGAGAAGATGGCGGCTGCCTATGCAGCCTTCGCCAATGGTGGTACTTACTACAAACCTTCCTACATTAAATCAATTAAATTTGAAGATGGTTCAACAAAATCATACGATTCTAAAGGTGTCAAGGCCATGTCGCCACAAACAGCTTATATGATGAATAGCATGTTGAAACAGGTTTTGACAGGTGGTACAGCGACTGAAGCTTATGTACCTGGCACCATCAATGCCGGTAAAACGGGTACATCTAACTACGGTGACGATGAGTACTATCAAGTACAAAAAGAAAGTGGCGTCTACGCTGATCTTATGGTTCCTGACGAAACGTTCGTTGGTTATAATACTAAATATGCAATGGCCATTTGGACAGGTTATAAAAACCGTAAAACTCCACTTTATGGCTCAGACCTAGATATCGCTAAACAAATCTACGGTCTAACAAGTAGCTACCTCAACCAGATGTATGGTGCAGGTTCTGAAGATTTCGATATGCCTAGTGGTGTTTACAACAATGGTAGTTACGTCTTCCTAACTGGTTCGTCAACGTCAAATGTTTATACCGGATCACTAGGAACATCTAGCTCATCATCAAGTTCAGATTATGGTAAAAGTAGTGACTCATCAAGTTCACAAGATAGTCAACAGTATGGCCCTGATGCATCAACAAATCCTTCAACATCGGGTTCTAACGGTGCTGAGCATTCAAATTCAAACACTTCTACAGTAGATGAGTAAAAGGAATTGAAAAGAGTTATCCATTGGATAGCTCTTTTTACAACCATAAATTTTAATGAAGCCAACTAAAAACACTGGAATTTTATCCAGTGTTTTTGAGATATCCTCTCATTTTGAAGCAAGAGCCCCCATTGGGTCCCAGGGAGCAAGTATCTGTGGTTCTGCTTCATAGGCTGCTAATTCTTCAGCTGTAAGGAAGTCTTTACGGACAACGATTTGATAAGTGTATTCATCCATCCAGGCATCAGAAGCGACAAAGTAACCTTTTTGTCCAACCTTGTCTCCCCAAGAGTTTTCAACCTTCCATTTTATTGGTTTTCCATCGGCATCCAAATCAACTCCGGTCAATACCATGGCATGAGTCATGAGAGATTCACTGTAATCCAAACGTCCTGCCTTGTCTTGAGTCAAGTTAATATCCATGCTAGCTGTAAAGTCATAAACATTAGTTGCAAGAATACCTTTTTGACGGTCTGAGACTTGACCAACATCTGAACCAAACCAAACAGTCTCTCCAGCCTTCATCTGTGCAATAGCAAGATCTTTGAATCGGTCCATTGGGAGGTTAATATAACGCACACTTGGCGCACCTACAACATTACCCAACATCTCAACAGTATAAGATTTTCCGTAAGGTTTATCAGCTGTTGGAGCGTTAATAACTGACACATAGTCGCTTAGTTTAAGACCAACATATTTTTCAAAGAAGGCCTGTGGCGTGATATCCTTCTCAGATTGATAGTTGTCATCTTTATCTCGGTAGGCAAAATCAAACTGACGTGGTGGTAAACCAAGAGTCATGGCAAGATAATTGAAAATTTCTTGAAGAAGTTGTTCCTTCTTAGCTTGAACAGCAGCTTGATCAGCACCACCAGCAATCAAATCACGCAAGATTTGAGCATCTTGACGAAGAAGCTTATTGAGGTATTGATTAAGCTCACGACTATTGCTTGAAGCTACAGATTCTGGATAAACTGATTTGGGTACAACACCATATTTTTCAAAGATTGATACAACCATATCCCATTGTCCACCATCTTGTTGAGGGGTATCCAAAAGGAATTTAACCTTGCGGCTACCAATTTCTTGATCCGCTGTAGCAATGATTTGTTCCAAGAACCAGTTTGATTTTTCATATTTATCCCAGAAAAATGTGTGTGCTTGAGAAAGCTCGAAACTTTCCAATTTGAAGTCTGAAATCAATTTATGACGGAAAGTATTAAGGGCCGCAAACATCCAGCAACGTCCTGAAGCTTTTTGGTTAGACACCTCATCTTTAGTCAAATCAATTGAAAAAACATGGTCGTTTTCAACTTCTGATTGACGTGTCTCGATAGATTTAAGCAAGCCGTTATGAGTTACTGCGTTTTCGATAGCGCCGTACTTGACATTGGCCTCATAATCTGAAAATAGTTTTTCTGTAAAATCTGTTGATAGTGAAGTCATAAGTTTCCTCCTCTTAAGCGTTCTTCCTCCCTATTTTATCACTAATTTCTGAAAATTCAATTTAAAAATAACCCTGGGTCTAACCTAGGGTTACAATAATCTTATTCAACTTTATCAAAAATCGTTTCAGGTGTTGGTTTAGTTGGCTGACACGACATGATTATGAGTACAATGCTTCCAATAGGTGATAAGATAGCCAAGACTGGTATAAGCCCCATACAACTTAGAAGCCCCCAAGCCGGATGAATACCTGCATCTCGTAAACGACGAAATTGAAGGGACAGTTGTGGGATTAGTATGATTAAACCAAAAATTATTATTGGCGACATATGTTTCAAAATCATTTTTTGTATTTCGGCTGAATCATATAATATAGCTGGGTCATTAGACACACTACTGAAGAAAGGAATGAGAACAAAACCTACTACAAGGATAGTATTAATGATGACATTAATCAAGTAAACCCACCAGTAGTCTGGACGAGTTGAACGGCCTCTAAAGTCAAAGGCACGCTTCCAAAAATCAATATAAGCTTTAATCATAACTCATTTCTCCTCTTATTTCCAAAAATCATCAAAAATGGTGATTGGCAAGTGACGTTTGTGTTGACCCTTACGCCACCAATTTTCAATGGTTTCTTGAGCCTTAGCTGATACCTCTTTGCCTTCAAGGTAGTCATCAATTTCACGATAGGTCACTCCAAGTGCCACTTCATCAGCGATTCCTGGTTTGTCCTCTTCCAGATCAGCTGTTGGCACTTTTTCATAAAGGGCCTTGTCCGCACCTAGTTCCGCAAGAAGGGCTGCACCTTGACGTTTGTTTAGGCGAAAAAGCGGTAAGATATCCGCACCACCGTCACCAAATTTTGTGAAGAAACCTGTAAGGTTTTCAGCAGCGTGGTCTGTCCCGATAACTGCCCCACTATTTTCACCAGCAACCGCATATTGAGTTATCATGCGTTGACGGGCCTTGATATTTCCCTTGTTAAAGTCAGAAATACTTACACCTGCCCTGGCAAGCTCAGCAACCTGACCATCAACAGCTTCCTTAATGTTAACCGCAAGACTCACATCTGGCTTGATAAAAGCAAGGGCACGTTGGGCATCATCCTCGTCTGCCTGCACTCCATAAGGTAAGCGAATGGCAATAAACTGATAGTTTTTCCCTGTCTCTGCACGAAGCTCTTCAACGGCAAGTTGGGCTAGACGGCCAGCCAAGGTAGAGTCCTGACCTCCGGAAATCCCTAAAACATAAGACTTAAGGAATGGATGTTTAAGCATATAAGCCTTCAAAAAATCAACAGATTTTCGAATTTCTTCTTTTGGATCAATGTTAGGTTTAACCCCTAGTTGATCAATAATTGTTTCTTGCAAAGTCATAATGTCTCCTTTTTCTCTGGAAAGTTATGGGCTTTCTTTCGCACATTGTCAATGAGGGCCATCTTGTTATCCCATACGTCTTTGGCCAAGTCAACTGGATAATCTTGAGGGTTTAGCACGCGCTTGTACTCATTCCAAAGCTCATCCAATTCCTTAGTCGCATAGTTCTTGATTTCATCAAGACTTGGCAAATCATAGATTAGTTGCCCCTTGTCGTAGATAGGTACTAAGAGTGGTACCGCATCAAAATCACGAACAGTCTTGTTGATGTAGGTGTAAGTCGGGTGGAACATGTTAATTTCTTCTAAAGCATTAACATCTGTGCCTGCAAAGGTGATATAGTCACCTTCTGATTTACCCTTAGCACGACTCGTAATACGCCACACTTGCTTCTTACCTGGTGTCGAAACCTTCTCAGCGTTGTTGGATAGCTTGATGGTATCATGCATGACTCCCTGATCATCCTCGATTGAGACAATCTTGTAGACCGCACCCAAGGCTGGTTGGTCATAAGCAGTGATAAGTTTGGTACCGACACCCCAGACATCAATTTTGGCCTTTTGCATCTTCAAGTTCAGAATGGTATTTTCATCAAGATCGTTTGAAGCATAAATCTTGGCATTAGGGAAACCAGCTGCATCTAGTTGCTTACGTACTTGTTTAGACAGGTAAGCCAAGTCACCGGAATCAAGACGGACACCCAAGAAATTGATCTTATCACCTAGCTCTTTAGCCACACGGATAGCATTGGGAACACCAATCTTAAGGGTATCATAGGTATCCACAAGAAATACGCAGTCTTTATGAGTAGAGGCATAGGCTTTAAAGGCATCATAATCGTTGCCATAGGCTTGAACAAGTGCATGGGCATGAGTCCCTGAAACTGGAATACCGAAAATCTTGCCAGCACGTACATTTGAAGTTGCGTCAGCACCACCAATCACGGCTGCACGCGTCCCCCATATCGCTGCATCCATCTCTTGTGCACGGCGTGTCCCAAACTCCAACAGAGGAGCATCACCAATTACTGAGCGGATTCGAGCCGCCTTGGTCGCAATCAAAGTCTGATAATTGATGATGTTAAGTAAAGCAGTCTCTACGAGTTGACACTGAGCCAAGGGACCTTCCACTTGAAAAATCGGTTCATTAGCGAACACTAAATCTCCCTCAAGTGACGAATTGATGGTCAATCCAAGTTTTAAATTAGCTAGGTAATCTAGAAAATCAGCAGGGTAACCAAGGTCCTTCAAATAGGCAATATCGGTTTCTGAAAACGTCAGATTTTCAAGATAGTTGACAATACGCTCCAGACCTGCGAATACAGCAAAGCCATTTTTAAACGGAAGTTGACGGAAATAAACTTCAAAAACGGCCTTTTTATTGTGAATGCCTTGGTTAAAGTAAACCTGCATCATATTGATTTGGTACAAGTCGGTATGCAAGGTTAAACTGTCATCTTTATACATGGATTTCCTCCAATCAAATAGGTACTTATTTTTTGTTATTAATAGCTTGTATATGCTGACTATTATAGCATTTTTGAGCAATTGTCTCCACTTTTCAGAAAGTTAATTATTGTTTGGATTTTCAGATTTTTCTAATGCTTGTTTTGACAAAAAAGAGTAGCCTGAGGAGACTACTCTTTATTTCTATTCATACCTTAGAGACTCGACAGGGTCCATTTTACTGATTTTACGGGCTGGAAGGTAGGCTGACACATAGCCCATCAAGAGTGAGAAGCCAAACATGATGAGAATTGAGGTCAGATTTAGGTCAAACACCTTGCTGACACTTGGGTAGAGATGTGAAACAATCATGTTGGCCAAGCTTCCAATACCCTGCGATACAAGGAGAGCAAGAGCTAGTGAGATACCCGTAATCCAAAGTGCCTCATAAACAAAGATAGCTTTCACGTCACGATTAAGGTAACCGACGGCCTTCATAACACCAATCTCTTTTGAGCGTTGCATGATGTTAATATAGATGATAATTCCAATCATGACAGCTGAAACTAGGATAGCTTGTGACGAAAGGATAATCAAGAGGGCCTGGATCACACGGATGAATTTAATAATGACATCTAGAATAGCCTGCTGTGAAAGAACCAGATACTTCTTGTTTTTCTGCAATTTTTTAGTGACTTCCTTAGTCTTGGCTGGATCCTTGAGCTCCAAAAGCATGTAAGAGACTGTTTTGGTAAAGCCATTTTCTTTGAGCAATTCTTCCAATTGTTTGGCTGGCATATAGCTATTGCTCTCTTCAGCATCCTCGCTATCATCAACAATACGGACAATCTTAGTCTTGATATCCGCTACTTTAGTTCCCTCAGCAGTATTTTCAACAATCTGAGCTGAAATTTCTTTACCGATAAAGTCTTTAGCCTTGAGCTTCTTCCCTGTTTCTTGGTTATAGCGTTTGACAAAACTCATCGGAAGAGTTAAGCCCTTTTCATCTTCAGATTTAAAAGATTTCCCAGCTGAAATTTTATCCTTATCATTGCGAGATGTAGAGATTTTTGTGTTCTTGTAAAGACTGATAACCTGAGAATAGTTAGGAAGGTCCTTACTGAAATCCATGGTCTTGCCATCAAGGGTAAGACTTGCTATGTTCATTCCAAAGGGACTCTCCAAATACTTAATGTCATCACTCTTAATCTGGCTACGAATAAACTTCTCGTCATCCGCATTTAGAACCCCTCTGGCTGCTGATTTAGCACTAAGACTGATCTGAATTTGGGATGGAATGTTGCCACCATCGGTACTATCATTAAGCATACCAACAATAGCATTTCCCAAACCAAAGGAAATCAAGACACCGATAAAACCAATGGAAGTTGCCGTCGCAATCAAAAGATTACGCCACTTACGTTCCATAAAGTTGTTCAATGACAATTTGAGCTTGTTCTTGAGGGTCAACCCCTTATTTTTCGATTGTTTCAACGACTTCACCATCCTTCATTTTAATGACAACATCCGCATAATCCGCCACTTCAGGGTTATGGGTTACGATAATCACAGTTTTACCTGCCTCGGCTAGCTCTTTAAAAATTTCGAGAACATTTTCCTGAGACTGAGAATCAAGAGAACCTGTCGGTTCATCAGCCACAATCATTTCTGGATTATTGACTAGGGCACGGGCAATGGCCACACGTTGTTTTTGCCCACCAGAAAGCTGCTTAACATTTTTCTTGATAAAGTCTCCGATTCCAAGACGGCTAAGCTCCCTCTCCGCAATCTCGGCCATCTCTTTATCAGTCATATTTTTAACATAAAGAGGCATCTTGACATTTTCAAGGACTGATTGATGAGGGATAAGATTGAAATTTTGAAAGACGAAGCCAATGTGAGCCTTTCTAAAATAGGTCAAGTCACGCTCTGAAAAATCTCGCATGTTTTGATTTTTGAAATAAAGATTTCCTTGATACTGACTATCCAAGCCACTAATAATACTAAGCAGACTGGTCTTGCCACAGCCAGATGGACCGTATATAGCAGTGATCTTTCCTGGTGCAATCTCAAGTGTAACATCGTTCAAAGCGCGCTCTTGGTTCGTACCGTCGAGATTATAGTACTTTGAGATGTGGTCGATGGTTAAAATGGACATGATTCCCTCCGTAAATTTGATTTAGGTTAGAATTTGATCAATTTCTATCTGATTATCTGCAAGAAAATTTCAAGCAAAATAGCAGAAACACTTAACTAATCGCCTTCTAAAACGATACATTAATTATAAGCATTAAATGATTATAAAAATAGTGACATAAATGTCACTATGGCATGAAAAGAGCCAAAGTCTTATAGACTTTGGCCTTAGTTTATTGACAATAAATACGAATAGCTTCTGCGAGAAAGGCGGCAGTACCCGATCCTCCGACTTTATCGATAAAACTAGAAAAGCGATTATCTGTTTGATACATCTGACCTAGACCAGCTAATACCGTTTGGTCACATGGATAAAAATGCTGACTAATATAATCTTGTAACGCCTTTACTTGCTCCTGAACACTATCATCACCAGGATTATACTCCTTGAGCTGCCCAAAGGTAGACATGATTGCAGTCATCTCCTTTGTAACTTCAGGGAAGGACTCCTCTTCCTTAGCCGCAAAAGCTTGATAAGCTTCTGTCTGACCCCATCTAGCCTGAGCTTCTTCCTGAAAGGCTTTTACAGCTTTTTGATCAAATGCTTCAAATGACATTTCTTCTTCCTCCATTTGTAAGGCCTTGGCATGAGCTATGACGGCTTCCAACCGGGACTTTTTCAGCTCTAAGAGCTTAATCTGATCCCTAAGCGCTTGAACTTTGTCATAACCTGGTTGACCTACGATTTCCTTAATTTTTTTGAGAGGAAAGTCTAACTCACGGTAAAGCAATATTTCCTGCAAACGGACAACCGCATCGCGATTATAGTAACGGTAACCATTTTCAGCCACAACTGACGGTTTCAGCAAATCAATTTCGTCATAATAATGAAGGGTGCGCACACTGACACCTGATAGTTGGCTCACTTCTTTTACAGATTTCATTAGAACTCCTCTCTGATTAAGAGTATAAGCTATGACGTGGCGTGAGGGTCAAGAGGAAAAAGAGTATTTTTGAAGTTTACTATAATTTATTACTTTTCTTTCTTTTTCTGGCTTCGACGATGTAGTAAAGCTTGATTAATACGCTGTGTTCTCATATGCATTTGCCAAATGAGATAAAGCCAGATAATACTATAAACGGAAATGAAAACAATCCAGATAGCAGGGTTCGTTAAAGCCTCATACCAGCCTGATAGTAGGCAAGTCAGTGTAAGTACAATCGCCGTCAACAAGAAATGCAAGATTACTCTAAGTCTGTACGACATGCGGTCAAGCTCTTCCAAAATCCACGAGAGCATTCCCATCAAACCACTCATCATAAAGAGGGCTAAAATATTCCCAACACTAACTTTGGGATAGATAAGCTGCGGAAATAATTGACCAAGTAAAAGGAGTGCAAGGTAAAAGAACGATCCCGTTCTCACGCCGGATACAAAATAAGCAATTAAACGTTTCATTGGTTCCTCCTACACCCCTAAATAATCCATCAAGGATTTGACATATTTTCGGCTGACACTGGACTTCACTCCACCTGTCATTTTAGCCATCATATTGCCAGAAAAACTATCTGATAGGGACTCCAAATGGTCTATATTCATAACAGCATGACGTGATATCTGTAAAAAACTTCGACGGTTGATGCGATGCTGAAAGTTTGTCAGTGTCTCTCTCATCGTATAGGTATTGTTTACGGTATAAATCGTCAACACATTCTTCTCAATCTCAGCTAGGATAATATCGTCAATTTTTACCATAACCAAATGATCATCCGTTTTAATAGGAATCACCACTTGATTTACAACTGAAAATTGTTCGAGATAATCCATTACCTCTCGTGCTTGATCAGACAATCGCTCTGCTTGGATGACCACACAGGGATCCTTTGCCGAAATATCCGATTTTTCTTCAAAACGAAGTTTCATTCCTATTCCAACTCTCACTTATTTTTTCTGACTAGTTCTTTTCACTAAAATAATCCAAAGAATACTTGCTAGAAGAATACCTCCTAACACTATAAGGTAAGTATTTTCCTTTGTCAATAAACCTTGCCACTTGAGCTGAATGCCCATTTTTTCTTGAAACTCTTGAAGAAGGTTATCTTGACCTTTAAAGGTCTCACTTAATGTTTCTTTCATGAGGACTTGTCGATAAAGTGCAGCAATATAAGTTGCTGGGGTACATTTCATTAGTAGTTGTGCAAAATCAGGTAAAACGCCCAAAGGTACATAAGTTCCTACCAAAAAACCAGAAGCTGTCCCCACTATGGTCGCAAACTTTCCAAGACTGTCTACGGATTGGAAAAAGTAAACAAAAATGGCATTCACTAAGCTAGAAAGCAGGCTACTAAGCATCATAATGAGGAGCACTTCGGGTAGTATGGATAATTTTGGCACTTCTCTAAAATAGCCACACATCAGCACATACATAAGGACCTGCATGGCAAAAGAAATGATGATCGCACTCGCTAGATACGAAAATGGTAACCGCCATTTCCCATGATTCGATAAATAAAGATCCTGATCTACTTGATGTTCACGGTCCTTTACCAACTGAGTCAGGGCAGCCAGACTCGTCGTAATCCCTGTCACAGCTAGCGTCCCACTCATTAACCAATTATTTAATAAAGGACCACTATTGGGGAGTTCAGCCCAAGCATCTGTTAGATTTTTTTGAAGAAAAATAATATAGAGAATAAAGGAAATCAAGGCTCCCAACAAGGAGAAGAAAACTCCTGAACGATTCCTGAAGTACAATAAAAAATTTCGCTTTAGTAAGGCTAGCATTAGCGAACCTCCCTTCCTGTAAGTGCAATAAAGGCGTCATCCATGGTCCCTGGACGAAACTCAAAATGGGCTATTCTATCTCTAACTTGTGCCAGGTAATCAATGGCTTCCCTTTCACTCTCAGGTTGAAAAACATACTCCAGTTGACTTTGTTGCTCTACTGACATTCCCGAAGTTTTAAGACTTTCTATCTGCTCTATCTCCTTGAAACGAATCTTCAAGATGTTTTTTGCATACTGGCTCTTAATATCTAATGCCGATCCCTGAGCAATCACTTTCCCATGGTCCACAATATAAATCTGATCAGCTTCATCTGCTTCGTCAAGATAATGCGTGGTCAGTACAACGGTCATTCCTTCTTCTCTCTGCAATTGATAGAGCAAATCCCAAATAGACTTCCGAGTTTGGATATCCAGACCTGTCGTTGGTTCATCTAAGAACAGAATATCTGGTTGTGAGAGCAAAGCACGTGCAATGTCAACCCGACGCTTTTGGCCACCTGAAAGCGTCCCATATTTCTGCTTTTGAAAAGCTGATAGCCCTAGCCGACCAATGAGATCAGACACACGATCGGGTTTTAAGCCTTTATACTGTTTCGCACGAATAGTCAGATTTTCCCTAACCGTCAGCATCTCATCTAAAACACTAGTCTGGAAGACCACACCAATTTTAGTACCGGGTTCATAGATGATTTCACCTTGCGTTGGTTGTTTCAAACCAATCAACATGGAAATCGTCGTTGATTTCCCCGCCCCATTTGGTCCTAGAATCGCATTAAAGGTTCCCTTTTCAAACTGTAAGTGAATATTGTTTACGGCTAAATGATTTCCATATCGTTTACTGATGTTTTTAGCTTGTAATATCATGTTCTCTCTCCTTTTGGTAGAACCAGTCTAGCAAAAAAGCCGCTTAAAAAACGGCTTTTGGGGATAAGTGGTTAAAATGAGAGTCTAAGTGGAGGGATGGAAGAGATTAAAATGAGGAGAAAATTTATTGCAGCCATTCTTTTCCCCATTGATTCAAGTCCTTTAAAATCGGCATCAGTGACTTGCCTTTTTCTGTCAGCCCATATTCTGTATGGAGTGGCATAGTTTCAAAATCATATTTCTCAACCAATTGGTTCTCTATTAAAACATCTAGTCCACGTGTCAAACTGATAGTTGTAATCCCTTCAACTTCTCTTCTCAATTGATTGAAACGAACTTTCTTATGCTTGTTTATAACCCATAATATATTCATTCTCCATTTCCCACCAACCACATCTAAGACCCGAGACATACTGCAATTCCATTTTTTATTTGTTAACATTTTTTCTCCTTACAAAAATGTGCCTACTATTCAATTTGTTTGTAGAGTATTATAATCTATTTATCATTCATTTTAAAGGAGTCACTTATGTTTATTGTAAATCTTACCTATATTAAGCCCCTTGATGCAGTTGAAAAATACTTAGAAAAACACATAAATTTTTTGAATCAGTATTATACAAAAGGTCTATTTATCGCATCTGGAAGGAAAAATCCAAGAACCGGCGGTATCATTCTCGTGAGAGCTAAAAATAAAGAAGCTGTTCAAGAAATCATTACACACGATCCATTCTATCAAAATAAGATTGCCCAATATGATGTCATTGAATTTGAGGCAAGTAAGTATTGTCCTGAATTTGAAACTATCATCAGTAAAAGTTTTGACGATAAGTAACTAGATTTGAAAACAGTTAAAATCTATTCTTCAATACTAGTAAAACAGCTCCTTTCTATTTAGAAAAGAGCTGTTTCTTTAAAGAGAAACACATTAATGTCCTTTATGCTTCTCTCTTCGTTTTTGCTGTTTGCGTTCAAATTTCTCTTGTTTGAGCAATTGCTTTTGGACACTAGATTGATGTTTTGAAATCTTTTTCCTTTCCTCATACTGCAACTGTAACAGTTCTTTCGACTTAGAAGAAACTTTCTGATTTACTTGTTTCTTCACAGCTCGCTGTAATCGTTTAGGATTCTTGATTTTTACATGTTGCTTAACTGTAGTCTCTGGACTAAAAGATAATTGGGTAAACTGAGTCTGTAACATCTCTAGAATTTCATCATTTTTTGGCTCCTGACCAAATGTCACACGACAAACTTTATAAGTTTCTCGATACGCTTGTTCGAACAAACCATGCCAAAATCCATCTTCAAAATAAACTGTCAATCCAATTGAAATTGTTTCCACGACAGCACCTCCTTAAATCTATCCCTAAGAATGGACAACCAAGGAGGAAGGTTACTGATAGGCTTGCCTACGTCTGGACTACCAACCAGAACTGTGTTTTTATCTTAGTTGGAACTATTATAGCATATTTATAATCTATTTTTATTACTTCTTCAAATACCTATCAAAAAAATGAATCGTAGCCAACCAAGAATCCTTACTCTCTTCCATCAGTAAACACCAATCTTTTCGATAACGATGATTTGGTTGATAAGACACCGTCAACATGTGACCTGTTTCATGATATTTTTTAAAGGTAATGTAGTGGCCTTTATAATGTGAGACAATATCATCAATCGCTGACGAGGCATCCCATATTTCATCAACAGTACTTCCGAGCAATAAGATTGGTGAATGCATTTGACCAATATCTATCCTAGCAGAGCAATCTTTAGGGAAGTTTTTTCTAAAAAATTTACTGAATAGATAATCTCCAAGTCGAAACTTTTGATAGGGAAGTTCTTTTTGCAAATGCGTCCAAGAAGAAGTATGAGAGTTCCATTTCCCTTTTATCCCTTCATATACCACATCAGAGGGTGAATTTAGTACCAAACATTGAACGTCATTAAAAAGGCTCTCCTCAGCTAAAACGAATTCTGCTCCCTTAGACCGTCCATATATTCCAATTTTTTCACTATCTACTTGGGGATGCTGACGTAGATAATCCTTTGCTTCCACAAGGCACTCTAAAGGAATACGCTCCAAATGTTTTGGTAACCCCTCTAAACCAAAATAAGCTATCGCAAGACAAATATAGCCTCTAGAAGATAAAAGCTGAGCTATATTCTGTGCCTTTTCAATCCGTCCTTCACTACCGCTCACAATAATCACGGCTGGCGCCTTTCTTAACTTTTTATCATAAAATAATCGACCTTGAAAATGTTTCCCGTAAATATCTTGATGACTAATTTGCGAACTCATGTAATGTCTTGTGAAAGTTCTCTCTGCAATGACAGTATTTCCTTGCATAATTTTGATATCCACAAAAAAATGATCTAATAAGGGAATTTCAGAAAGAGAGTTTGGAAGTTTCTTTCTCTCATTGGTTAAGGGCTTAGCATTAAAAAATAGTCCCATTGTTGAAATGCCTTCATAAGAGCCAGAACAAGATGGAGTTTGTGAAATATCAATAATACCATTCTTATCTGATACAAAAGTCCCTGTTGATCTCCATAAAACATCATGGGCTAAAAGCATGGGGGGATTGATACAATAATAATCAGTTAGGTACATCTCGACTCTATATGTTTCTCTTGGTTTTAAGCCATTGATGACAATATTAAAAGATTCGTCTGCTAACTCAGACTCTGAGATAAGTTCAATTTGTATATTCATATCTTCCTCTTTTTTGTTAATGTAATTAACAATGTAGTTTTAAAATTACCGTGATTTTTACCACGGTAATTCTCGCCATACCTGTTCAACATCATCCATCAGTTTCATAACCATTTGAAGGTCCTCATCACTATAGTTTCTTAAAACTGAAAAAATGGTTTTTTCAATATGTTCTTGCTGCTCTTTATGGATGTTAAAAACTTCAACCCCTTTTTTGGATAATATCAGATATTTATTTTTTTCATTATCCTGTGCAAATTCAAAAGTAACGAGGTCTTTCTTGGTTAAACGTCTAACACTCTGAGTAATAGCGCTCCTTGATACTTCAAGTAACTCAGATAATTTCACTAGATTCACAGGCTGATTCCGACCTATTAGATCAATCAAATGGACTTCATTAATAGTGATTGATTTATCAATACTATTCCTATGCTGATCCTTTTTCAACTGTTCAAAAGCTAAAGCAAAGCTGTTAAAACGATTATTAAACTTATGCAGTTCTTTCTTATTCATAGTTTCCTTCTTTTTGTTAATGATATTAACAAAATATCGTTTTCTTGTCAAGAAGAGTCAAAAATCCTCCAGAACTTAGCTCTGAAGGAATTTTAATTTTATTTCACAACGATATTTACAAGCTTGGTTGGCTCAAACAGTTTGGGAAACTGTTTGAGGTTGGAAATCAGCAAATAAATTGGTTATTTTACAACAATATTAACCAATTTATTTGGTACCGCAATTACTTTCACGATTTCTTTACCTTCGATCTCTGCTTTGACTTTGTCATCAGCTAGAGCGACTTCTTGCAATTCTTCGCGTGAAAGATCTTTAGCGACCATGAGTTTAGCACGGACTTTTCCTTTGATTTGAACGACGATTTCGATTTCGTCTTCAACCAATTTGCTTTCATCCCATGTTGGCCAAGCTACATAAGAGATAGACTCACCTGTTTCTGCAACTGTTTGCCAGAGTTCTTCCGCCAAGTGAGGCGCAAATGGGGCGATCAATTGGATAAAGCCTTTAGCGTAATCCACATAGAGTTTATCTTCCTTGTTAGCCGCATTGACAAAGACCATGAGTTGGGCAATGGCTGTGTTGAATTTCATAGCCTCGATTTGCTCAGTAACAGATTTAACAGTTTCGTTATAAACCTTGTCAAGAGCGCCATTGTTTTCCGCAACGATTTCTTTACTTGTAATCAAACGGTAAACACGGTCAAGGAATTTACGGCTTCCTTCCAATCCTTCTTCAGACCAAGCGATTGAAGCATCGAGTGGTCCCATGAACATTTCATAGACACGAAGGGTATCAGCACCGTATTGTTCCACCACATCGTCTGGGTTAACAACGTTCTTGAGGGATTTAGACATCTTGGCTGGTGCTTGCTCCAATTCTTCTCCTGTTTCCACATGGAAGAAAGAACCGTCACGTTTTTCAACCTTGTCAGTTGCCACAAGAGCTCCACGGTGGTCACGGTAGCTTGTTCCCAAGATCATTCCTTGGTTGAAGAGTTTTTGGAACGGCTCTTTAGTAGGTACAACACCAAGGTCATAGAGGAATTTATGCCAGAAACGAGCGTAAAGCAAGTGGAGCACGGCGTGTTCTGCACCACCCACATAGATATCGACTGGCAACCATTGTTTGAGAAGGTCCTCGTCAGCCAATTTCTCTGTGTTGTGTGGATCGATATAGCGGAGGTAGTACCAGCTTGAACCTGCCCATTGTGGCATAGTATTAGTCTCACGACGACCTTTGACACCATCCTCACGAGTCACTTCAAGCCAGTCTGTCAAGTTAGCCAATGGGCTTTCACCAGTACCTGAAGGGCGAATGTCCTTGGTTACTGGCAAGACAAGTGGGAGTTCACTTTCTGGAACAGCTGTTGAAGTTCCATCTTCCCAATGAATGATTGGGATTGGTTCACCCCAGTAACGTTGACGGCTAAAGAGCCAGTCACGAAGACGGTAAGTGATTTTTTCTTGACCAAAGCCTTTTTCTTCCAACCAAGCCACGATTTTAGCAATCGCTTCTTCTTTGTTGAGACCGTTCAAGAAGTCAGAGTTGACGTGAAGGCCATCTTCTGTGTAAGCAGCCTCTTCAACGTTTCCACCTTCCAAGACTTCTACGATTGGAAGGTCAAACTGTTTTGCAAATTCCCAGTCACGCTCATCGTGGGCAGGTACGGCCATAACAGCACCTGTTCCGTAGCTGGCAAGAACATAGTCAGCAATCCAGATTGGGATTTCTTTACCATTGACAGGGTTGACGGCATAAGCACCAGTCCAAACCCCTGTTTTTTCCTTGGCAAGATCTGTACGAGCCAAGTCTGATTTAAGGCTGGCTTGATGTTTGTAATCAGCTACAGCCTCAGCTTGTTCAGGTGTTGTGATGGCATCTACCAAGTCATGTTCAGGCGCCAAAACAGTGAAGGTCGCACCAAAAAGAGTATCTGGACGAGTCGTAAAGACGGTGAATTCCTTGTCTGTTCCTTTCACCTTGAAAGTGACATTGGCACCAGTTGATTTACCAATCCAGTTGCGTTGCATGTCCTTGATAGACTCTGGCCAGTCAAGGTCATCCAAGTCATTGAGCAAGCGCTCAGCATAGGCAGTGATTTTGAGCATCCATTGGCGCATTGGTTTGCGGACAACTGGATAGCCACCACGCTCAGATGTTCCATCTGGAAGAACTTCTTCGTTGGCGATAGCTGTTCCCAATTCTTCAACCCAGTTTACTGGCACTTCAGCTTCATAAGCCAAACCTTTTTCGTAAAGCTTAGTGAAAATCCATTGCGTCCACTTGTAGTAGTTTGGATCTGTAGTATTGACTTCACGGTCCCAGTCGTAAGAGAAGCCAAGTGCATTGATTTGGCGTTTGAAGTTGGCAATGTTTTCCGCTGTGAATTCTGCTGGGTCATTACCTGTATCCATAGCGTATTGCTCTGCAGGCAAACCAAAGGCATCCCATCCCATTGGGTGAAGGACATTGTAACCTTGCGCACGTTTGAAACGGCTAAGGATATCTGTCGCTGTGTAGCCTTCTGGGTGTCCTACGTGAAGACCCGCTCCAGATGGATAAGGGAACATGTCAAGCGCATAAAACTTAGGTTTTGAGGCATCTGTTCCTGTCTTAAAAGTGTGATGGTCAGCCCAGTATTTTTGCCACTTAGGCTCGATTTCTTTATGATTGTAAAAACTCATGGTCTCTCTCCAATATTCGTAATGCTTCTATTATAGCATTTTTGAGGGATTTTTAAAGATGGTAAGGGAAGTTTAAGAGACGAATTGACCCTGGTTTAGTTTGCGTTTTTTTGCATTTTTGTTTGCAAAAAAAAGCAAAAAGATGCTATACTAGTATCAGAAAGCAGGTGACTCATGTATCAGGAGCAACGATTAGAGAAAATATTAACACTCCTGGAAGAGAGGGGAAACCTATCTGTCAAGGAAATGGTCGATGAATTAGGAGTTTCCAAAGACACTGTCAGAAGAGATTTCGACTGTCTCAGCCAGAGGAATCTGGCTCAGCGTACCCATGGTGGCATTCTTCCAGTAAAAAATACCACTGTTCTTGGCTTCCAAGAACGTCAGAAAGGACTCACTGAAGACAAGAAAAAAATGGCAGACCTAGCGCTTATCTTGGTCAAAGACCAAGCTCTACTCTTCTTCGATGTCTCTACCCTGATGCTTGAAGTTTCACAAAAATTGACTAAGAAGATCACTGTCTACTCCCACTCTTTGGACAACGCCTTGATCCTAAGTGGTAAAGAAGGCGTTGACTTCCATCTCTTGGGAGGAAGATTTTACAGTAAAAACCGCTTCTACTATTCGCTTCACGAAGCCCAGCTCTTGCAACATCTACAATTTGACTTAGCCTTCTTTGGAGCGGCTAGTCTCAATCAAGGAGTGGTCAGCTATGAGGACGAGGAGGACGTTGCCGTTAAGCAACTAGCCATGCAGGCTGCCCGAACTAAGATTCTTATCGCTGAATCAGACAAGTATGAAAAACATTCCAAATATATCTTGGGTAAGATTGAAGACTTTGACTACTGGATTACAGATAAGAAACCTGATCCTGATTTGGTCGAAGCCCTTAAAGACAAAGTAACAATTTTATATGATGGAAAGGATAGCGATTATGAGTAATATCCGTTTGATTATCAGTGACATTGATGGCACTATTCTCACTAGTAACCACCAGGTGGATGAGCAACTGATTGAGGTAATGCCAGAGCTTGAAAAGGCAAATATTCCCTTTGTTTTAGCCTCTGCCCGTTCGCCACTAGGGATGCAACCAATTGCTCATAAACTGGGACTTCATAACAACCCCATCGCCTGCTACAACGGCGCCTTAGTACTTGAGGGTGATCGTACTATTATCCAACACCCTGTGGATAAAGCTGAGATTCAAGAGCTTCTTAACTACTTATCCACAGATTACCCAAGTGTCTCTGTGAATATCTACTCTGGCAAGGACTGGATTACCAACCAACTAGACAAATGGTCTCAGTTGGAAGGAAGTATCACGGGTGAATCTCCTATCATTAAGGAACTGCAAGACACGGTCTCAGACTCAGAACCACCTATCCACAAGCTATTGTTGATTGATGAGCCTGAAGTTATCCAGGACCTCCACCAAAAACTCCTAAGCATGGATTTTCCACAGACAGCCTTTTACTTGTCCAAAGATAATTATCTTGAAGTCACTGCCAAACACGTTTCTAAAGAACACGCTCTCCTTGAAGTTGCCAAATATTATGACCTTCCTCTTGAAGAAGTCATGACCATCGGAGATAACTTCAACGATAGTCCCATGCTAGCTCTGGCTGGTCTAGGAATTGCCATGGGCAATGCACCTGAAGGGGTTAAGGAAACTGCAAACCTAGTAACGGCTTCAAATGATGATCATGGTGTCGCTCAAGCCATTACAGAGCATGTCCTAAACTAAGCCAATATCTAATAGTAGGAACAGACTTTAATTGCCAACTCGATTTTAGAACAGAAGGAAAGGTACCCTAAGGGGCCTTTTCTTTTTCCAAGGAAAAAAGACTCCCTCTCACGAAGAAGACCTAAATTTTCTAAAGATAAAGAAGGAGACCTACCAGAATTCCAATGACATAGCCTGTTAAAACATCACTAGGATAGTGAACACCACCTAGCACGCGCAAAAAAGCTAGAGCCATCGCCAGAAAAAGCATAGTCCCACCTAGCCAGGGGTTAAGCGTCAGTACCAACATAGCAATGACAGTCGCTGAGAAAACATGCCGACTGGGAAAAGACTTACCCAGACTGTCCTTCTTAATAAGTGGCTGAATGTCCCAGGTCTGATATGGGCGTGGGCGATTATAAAAGCTACGACCAAGAGAAAGAAGGAAAAAGCCTCCCCCCATAATAAGCACTGTCGTAGAGAGAACAAACCAGCCATTCCTTAGCCAAACCAAACTAATAAATATCGGAAAAAGCAGGTAAAAAGTCCTTGTGATAGCCTTGTTCAATCCTCCTAAGACCCTAGCATAAGGACGCAATGGACCGCTAATCCTATTGTAAAATTGTTTATAATTCATCATCATCCGTTAGAAAAAGGGAGTGACACAGAACTAAATTTCAAAAATCTAGCTTCTAGCCTCTCCCTCAAGTTTAATGAGATAGTCTTCCAAGGTTGAAGTCTCTTAGCCCAACCTCTTTTTGTCTATCTTAAAGTTCAGCAATCTGGTAAAGTTCAAGTTCAGCAGCTGTTTCTGAACCAAACATATTAATCATGATTTTAACCTTGTTGTTTTCAATTTCTACAACACGGCCTTCTTGACCCATAAAGGCACCATCGATGATTTGAACCACATCTCCAACCTTGATATTAGTATCAAATACATCAACAGTTTGACCCATTGAAATCAAGATTTGACGGATTTCTTCTTCCAAAAGTGGTGTTGGTTTAGAACGGTTACCGTGAGAACCAACGAAACCAGTAACGTTCGGAGTATTACGGACAACGAACCAGGCTTCGTCTGTCATTACCATCTCAACAAGAACGTAACCAGGGAAGCGGTTTTCTTCCACTTCTTTAACTTTACCGTTTTTCTCAACATTGACCGTTTGAGTTGGGATTTCAACACGCAAGATATTTTCAAGCATGTTATAAGTTTGAGCACGTTGCAAAAGATTTTCTTTAACTTTATTTTCGTATCCTGAATACGTTTGAAGGACGAACCAGCCCTTGTCGAATGAATCTAGCATTTTAGGATTCCTTTCTTTGTTCTAAATGACATTTAAACACCATTGACCATCAATCTTCGAAGCGCAAGCGTTAAATGTAAATGAATGCCTATGTTTTAATTCAAAGCGTAATAAAAAAGCCTGATGGCCCTTGTTCTCGCTTTTATCTACATTTATTATAACAAAAAAGAGCAGGCATGCCCACTCTTTTTATGTTTTCTTTAGAAAAAGTTAATCAGTGCTGACATAGCGCGACTCAACAATTCATCAAACGCATAGATGATGACAGTGAAGAATGCAGTATACTCAAGAACTGAACTAAAATCGTGCCAGCGTTGTTTACGGTCTGGCCAAGTCGTGTCTTTCAAGACTTTGAAAATACTTCCAGTTTGTCTCACGGTGTCTCCTATCTTGTTTCCTTATGCAAGGTGTATTTTTTACAATGTTTACAAAATTTGTTAACTTCTAGTCGTGTTGGTTTGGGAGTACTACTAACATTAATTGAGTAGTTTCGACTCCCACATTCAGCACACGCTAGGCTTGCTTTTTTCTGTGCCATAACGCCTCCGTTTTTTATCTTACCACTTTTAAATGCAATTGACAAGCTATCTGAATAGACCTGATAAGGAGTCTGAAATCTTATCCCATAGACTGCTTGCTTGATCTTTTACATCATTGACAACGTCTGAAGCCTTGTCTGTCCATGACTTGTTACTGCTATTACGAGAGTCATTTGGATCTGCCGTATAGTCTAGTGTTTGACCATCAGCCGCATAGGCATTTTCAACGGTAAACTCATTACCTGGTGTATTTGGCAAAACATCTGCAGCGATATAGCTGAAAATAGTTGAAGCTGTTCCTGAGCTTGCTCCTGTTAAGTAGTGATTCTCGTCAGTCTTATCAAAACCAATCCAAGTCGTCATAACCACATCCGGAGTATAGCCAATAACCCACTGATCACTGGTCAAATCCTTGTTAAATTCAGCCTGAACAGTACCTGTCTTACCTGCCATAGTATAACCTGTGTAGTTGGCATTCACAGCAGAACCATTTGAGAAGGTACCAAGCATCATGCTGGTCATCTGGTTAGCTACTGACTGGCTGATAACACGCTTAGACTTCTTACTACGGGTAGCGATAATGTCACCACTAGCATTTTCAATTTTAGTGATGAAATAAGCCGTATTCATCTCACCACCATTAGCAAAGGTCGCATAAGCCTGAGCCATTTGAAGAGGACTAGCTGTCACACCACCACCAAGTGAAATTCCCAGTTCTTCTGGAACATTGTCAAAGTTAAGACCGAATTTTTGACCGTAACTAATCCCTTTTTGTATACCGATTTGATTAAAGAGGTAAACTGCTGGGATATTGTAGGAGTTGGCCAAAGCTTGATACATGGGCACATCCTCAGTCTCAACACCACCGTAGTTGGTTGGAGTATAGCCGTTATAGTCGATTGGTTTATTTGGAAGGTCCTTATTGATGCTCCATCCTGAAGCCAGAGCTGGGGCATAGACCACTAAAGGTTTAATGGTCGATCCAGGACTACGTTTCCCTTGGGTTGCATAGTTAAAGTTACGGAAGGTTGTATCACTGGTACCACCTACACGACCTACTAGACCACGGACCGCTCCAGTTGTTGGATCAAGCGCCACACTAGCTGACTGAGCTGTACTACCGTCACTTTCTGATGTAGGGAAGAGATAAGTATTTTCATAGGTTTGCTGCATGTTAGCTTGTGAGTTGGCATCCATCTCTGTGTAGATCTTGTAGCCATTTTTAACGATTTCATCCTCACTCAAGCCATAAGTTTTCGTAGCTTCTTCAATGACGGCATCAAAGTAGGACGGATACTTGTAGTCATCGCCAGTCCCTTGATAGGTATCATCTAGGCGACTAGCCATATCAACTCCAGCCGCACTGTCGGCATCTGCCTGACTCAACTTCTTGTCATCAACCATGTTAGAGAGAACAGTGTTTCGACGGTTGGTCGCATTTTGGATATTATCGATTGGGTTATAAATTTCAGGTCCCTTAAGCATACCCGCGAGGGTCGCTGCTTCATCAACAGTTAGATTGGCAGCACTTGTCCCGAAGTATTTTTGGCTAGCATCTTCAACACCCCAAACACCATTCCCGAAGTAGGCATTATTGAGGTACATGGTAAGGATTTCTTGCTTGCTGTATTTCTTGGTTAATTCCAAAGAGAGGAAGAATTCCTTGGCCTTACGAGTGACTGTCTGTTCTTGTGTCAAGAAGGCATTTTTAGCCAACTGTTGGGTAATGGTCGAACCACCACCAAAGCGTCCCATAGATACAATAGCCAGAAGGAATCGCTTGACGTTAACCCCGCTATTTTTATAGAAGGTACGGTCCTCAGTTGCTATGACAGCATTCTCCAAGCTATCACTAATAGCATCTAGTTCCACATAGGTCCCTTTTTGCCCTGACAAAGAACCAGCTTGATTGCCTTCTTTGTCATAGATAACCGTAGTAGCCTTCAAGGCATCTTGAAGGTCTGAAACATTGGTCGTCTTGGCAATATAGAAAAGGTAGGAACCTACTGTCAGAACCAGCACAGCTAGCATGATAAAGAGAATTTTCCCAATATGATAGCGACGCCAGAAACGGCGAATAGGATTTCTTGGCGAAAGCGTAAACTTGCTCAAGAACGCCTGAACCTTACCTAAGGGTTTGGTGGTATCAATAGGTTTCTTTTGCTTAGAACGTTGGTAACGTGACGTCTCTTGACTTTCCTGAGACATATCCAAGTCTTCAACGGCTTGTTCAACCTCATCAGGTTTCTTAGCAAAGAGTCCCTTTATCTTATTTTGTAAATTCTTCGATTTTTCAGCAGGCTGGGAATCCTTACCCTTTCCGCTATTTTCTTCTTTAAAAAGTTTGTTTTTTAGATTATCAAAAAATGTCATAACCTTATTATATCAAGTTTTTACAGGTTCTGTCCTCTTTTAAGTGTTCATGATATAATGAAACCATGACTTTACACGTAGAAATTATCAATCCCTATCCTATAACAACTGTCAAAGAGTTACTAGAAACCAGACTCCTCATTCCTCGTAAGATTCGTCATTTCCTACGCACGAAAAAGCACGTCCTCATCAATGGAGAGACTATTAATTGGCAGAGTCCCGTTAAAGAAGGTGATAGGATTAGCCTGACCTTTGACACAGAGGACTATCCTAATAAAACTATCCCTATGGGAGACGCCAATTTGGTAGAGCCTCTCTATGAGGATTCGCATCTCATCGTGGTCAATAAACCTGAAGGGATGAAGATGCATGGCAATGAACCCACAGAAATCGCTCTTCTGAACCATGTTTCGGCTTATTGTAGACAAACCTGTTACGTCGTTCATCGACTAGATATGGAAACTAGTGGGGCTGTGATTTTCGCTAAAAATCCGTTTATTCTGCCAATCCTCAACCGGCTTTTAGAAGATAAGATGATTCAGCGTCAATATTGGGCATTGACTGAAGGTAAATTCCAAACCAAGGAGACTGTGTACAATGACAAGATTGGACGCGACCGCCATGATCGTAGAAAACGGGTGGTTGATCCTAGAAAAGGGCAGGTTGCCTATACAACCGTCACACGCCTCAAAGCCTTCAAAGGAGCTAGTCTGGTCAATTGCCAACTAAAAACCGGACGGACCCACCAAATTCGGGTGCACCTGGCCCACCATGGGCATGCCATTCTGGGGGACCCTCTTTATAGCCATCGCCCCGCATCTCGACTCATGCTCCACGCACACACCCTTAGTTTCACCCATCCCTTAACACTCGAAAAAGTCACTGTTAAGGCTAAATCAGAAAGTTTCGAACAAGGGTTGAGAAATCACAAATAATAGAAGTAGGCTTATTCTCAAGCATAGTGCGAAAGGATTATCCTAATGATCCTCTAGTTATGACACAGTGGAAGCTTGCAAATAAGTTGCTTTTATTGACTTCGAAAGCCTTGACTACCTTGAATCTCCCTGGACATTATGTTAAGCTTTACATATCATATAAATTAGAGGAGTATTTAATTATGAATCCAGTCGATCAATGGCTAGCAATTAACGTCAAGTATTTCCCAACAGAACAAGTGCAGTACATCCGCCAACGTCTTGAGACACTTCCTGAACAACAACTTTCAATGCTTTACTCAATCAGCTTCCAAGATCCTACAATGATGCTTATTATCTCACTTTTTGGTGGTTCTCTTGGAATCGACCGCTTTATGTTGGGACAAGTTGGTCTTGGTATCGGTAAACTTTTGACATGTGGTGGTTGTGGTATCTGGTCAATCGTTGACTGGTTCCTCATCATGGATGCTACTCGCCAATCAAACGTTCAAAAACTTTTTGCTGTTATTGGGTAATGAAAAACTATTTCACACGCTTGTGGGCCTACCACCAGCGTTTTTTTAGATTATATCTCTTAGTTTTAGTGGCAGTTTATGGAGTCTACCTTTTGCATCTGCCAACACCACTCAGTTTAATCCTAAGACCATTTGGACTTAAGGGTTGGAGCGCAGGCCTAACACGCGCTAGCGTTAGACTACTACACCTAGATTGGCAAGGAGCCTGGGACTATAATCCACTGATATACCCTCTAGTGGTCTACATCTTAACCTATTTCTTTCTCTTTCCCATATTTAGTGATAAGAAGATTATTAGGAAATAAAGCAAACACTCTTATTCGATTCCCATTGCCGTTCCCTTACACTATTGCTATAATTGTAATTATCAAAATTTTTATAATCAAGTTATCTGGAGGTTATACACATGAAGCAACAAGATTGGATCGATTTTTTCCAAGCAGTTAATGGTCGTAATCCAAGTATTCAAGAAATGGCTGAAGCAGCTCAGAAAGGCGAGTTTGTCCGAGAAAGCTCTAAGAAACATAAACAATCTATCGAAGCAAACAAACCTGAAGAAATAGTAGAAACCAAGGAACCCTTGGCACCTGTTGAAGCAACCAAAACTGATGAAACAGTAGAAACAACACCCTCTAAAGAAGTCACAGAAAGTGTTGAACCTTCCGTTGAAATCTATGATGTCGCTGAAGAACCCTTAGTTGATTCTAGTATCGATGAAAGACAAACTTTCCAAACTCCTAACCTAGGTCAAGAAGCTCCAACAGCCAACTCTCAAGAACAAATAAATCCAATACAAGACACTACTAATAAGCCTTTAAATTCCTTTGCCGACCAAGCTAATACAAGCTTCCCACAAACAAATACCCCCCTTAACGAGCCTTGGAAAGAGCCAGAAAAGAAATCCCGAACAAACCTCATCATGATAGCCATCGCTACCATCCCAGTTATCCTTTGGGCTCTTGGCTTATTCTTACTTGGAGTTGTTGGAGACGATTTTAGTATGGGCTTGGGTTTGGCATTATGGACTTTGATTGTGGGGCTACCAGTAATCATTATTGACATCCTACCAGCACTTCTAAACAAAACAGACAAGAAATGGCTAATCTTTGTCTTATCTATCCTCCTAAACTGGACTTTCATTGGATGGATCATCTTGCTTATTATTTCTATCAATACGAATAAGGAGGCAGAGCGTATCAAGCAGCAACAAATGATGATGCAGATGTCAGGTAAACAAGGAAGTTCTGATATGTTTAACCCTTTTCACTAATTAACAATAAATAATAGAAAAGAAAACCCAGGAAAAGTTTCTCTCGACTTTTCCTAGGTTTTTTTACTTTCTTAAATCTTAGTAACCCATCATTCCTGGATCCATAGCTGGCGCTGCTGGAGCCTCTGGTTCAGGCTTGTTGGCAACAACTGCTTCAGTTGTCAAGATAAGACTAGCTACTGAGGCGGCATTTTGAAGGGCAGAACGTGTGACCTTAACTGGATCAATGATTCCTGCTCCAACCATATCTACCCACTCACCGTTGGCAGCGTTAAAGCCTGTACCAACTTGGCTGTTCTTCAATTTATCAATGATAACTGAACCTTCATAGCCAGCGTTATAAGCAATTTGGCGAACTGGTTCTTCCAAGGCACGGAGGACAATATTACGTCCTGTAGCGTCGTCACCTTCAAGATCAAGTTCAGCAACCTTAGCAATGACGTTAACAAGGGCTGTACCACCACCTGCTACGATACCTTCTTCAACAGCGGCACGAGTAGCGTTAAGGGCATCTTCGATACGAAGTTTCATTTCTTTAAGGGCTGTTTCAGTGGCTGCACCGACCTTAACAACTGCAACACCACCTGACAATTTAGCCAAACGCTCTTGAAGTTTTTCACGGTCAAATTCAGATGTTGTTGTTTCCAATTGAGATTTAATAAGGTTAACACGGTTAGCAATTGCTTCTGCGCTTCCTGCTCCTTCGACGATAACTGTGCTATCCTTATCCACAGTTACTTTCGAAGCCTGACCAAGTGCTGCCATAGTTGCATCCTTAAGTTCAAGACCAAGATCCTCAGTAATAACAGTTGCTCCAGTCAATATAGCAATGTCTTCCAGCATCGCTTTACGACGGTCACCAAAGCCAGGCGCCTTAACAGCAACAACATTGAAGGTTCCACGAATCTTGTTAAGAACAAGCGTTGGAAGAGCTTCACCATCCACGTCATCAGCAATAATCAAAAGTGGACGGCTGGTCTTAAGCACTTCTTCCAAGAGTGGAAGAACATCTTGGATATTTGAAATTTTCTTGTCAGTCACAAGAATAAATGGATTCTCAAGATCTGCGACCATTTTTTCATTATCAGTAACCATGTACTGAGAAAGATATCCACGGTCAAACTGCATACCTTCAACCACTTCGAGTTCTGTCTCCATACCACGAGACTCTTCAATAGTGATAACACCGTCATTACCAACGCGTTCCATTGCTTCTGAAATGTATTCACCAACTTTTTCAGAGCGAGATGAAACCGCTGCGACTTGAGCAATAGCTTCCTTATTGGCAACTGGTTGAGCAATGGCTTTAAGCTCTTCCACAGCTGTAGCTACAGCTGCCTCAATCCCACGACGGATACCGATTGGATTGGCACCAGCTGTTACATTTTTTAGCCCCTCACGAACAATAGCTTGTGTCAAAACAGTGGCTGTAGTTGTTCCGTCACCGGCAATATCATTAGTTTTTGAAGCCACTTCGCTGACAAGCTTAGCACCCATATTTTCAAAGTGATCCTCGAGTTCAATTTCTTTAGCAATTGTCACACCATCATTAGTGATAAGTGGTGAGCCAAAAGCCTTTTCCAAAACAACGTTACGACCTTTAGGGCCAAGCGTTACCTTAACGGTATCAGCTAAAGTATCAACACCACGAACCATTGCTGCGCGTGCATCTGATGAAAATTTAATATCTTTTGCCATAGTTACTCCTTCTTTATCTTAAATTATATCTGATTAGCGAGGGCCTAAGCTAGGACCGCTAAAATATCTGCTTCACGAATAATTGAAACGGAATCTTCTCCGTCTTTAACGCTGACACCTGCACCATTTTCAACAAGGACCTTGTCGCCTACTGCAACACTAGGTGCAATCAATTCCCCAGTAAGAGTACGGATGCCTTCACCTACTGCCAAGACCTCTGCAGTCTTAGTAGCTTCATGACTAGCTCCCGCCAATACAAAGCCACTAGCTGTTTTTTCTTCTGTTTCTTCAAAACGGACGACAATACGATCGCCCAATGGTTTTAATGCCATACCAATTACCTCCAAATGTTATTTATTATTAGTAACGTGTGAAACGTTATTTTTAGCACTCACGAACAATGAGTGCTAATCCATATATTTATTTTAGCACTTGGTCAAAAATAGTCAAGAAAAAACTACCCAAAATCTGAACTTTGGATAGTTTCTTTTTGCTTATTAACCGAGTACCAAGGCATCGTCATTGAGGACTTGTCCACTATTTTTGTGGAAGAGATCCATAAGTTCTGCAACAGTGAGATTTTTCTTTTCCTCACCTCGCACATCGACGACGATTTTACCATGATAGAGCATGACCAGACGGTTCCCATATTCGATAGCATGCTCCATATTATGGGTAATCATAAGAGTTGTCAACTCTTGTTCTTCAACAATCTTACGTGTCAAATTCATAACCATATCACTTGTCTTAGGATCTAGCGCAGCTGTATGTTCATCTAAAAGCAAAATCTTTGGACGAACCAAGGTCGCCATAGCAAGTGTCAAGGCCTGACGTTGTCCACCTGACAAGAAATTAGCATCAGTCTTCATACGATTCTCAAGACCAAGACCAAGATCTACCAAGGCTTCCTTAAATACTTGACGTTCACTTTCAGTAATAGACTTTTTAAAGAAGCTACGTTTCTTACCACGACGATAGGCGATTGCCATATTTTCTTCGATAGAAAGGTTTGTCGCTGTACCCATTCGAGGATCTTGGAAAACACGGCTAATGTCTTTAGAGCGCTCATCTACAGATGCTTTCTTAATAGATTGACCCTCCAACAAGATATCCCCCTCATCAATCCTGAGAACACCAGCAATTGAATTCATCAAGGTTGATTTACCAGCACCATTTCCCCCAATAACAGAGATAAAATCTCCCTGCTCAATGTCGAGATCCAAACCACGAAGGACGTGATTTTCATTGACTGTACCTTTTTCAAAGGTTTTATGAATCTGTTGTAAACTAAGTAAAGCCATTACTTGTCACCTCCTGGAATCAAGGATTTGTTAGGTTTGATTTTCAATTTTTGTCGTACTTCTGGTACATATAGGATGACAGCAAGCAAGATGGCTGAAGCTAATTTCAGCATTTGAGCATCAACGTTCATGGCAAGGATAATAACCAAGACCAGACGGTAGAGAACAGCTCCGACAACAATTGACCAAAGACGTTTGCCAAGTGGTAAATACTTAACAATAACCTCAGCCAAGATGATTGCAGCCAAGCCATTTACGATTGTACCAGTACCCATATTCATATCCGCATAGCCATTATTTTGAGCTAGGAGAGCTCCTGATAGGGCAATCAAACCATTGGAAATCATGTAACCAAGAATCTTCATACGATCAACCTTGATACCATTAGCTTCACCCATGGCAAGGTTATCACCTGTTGCACGAAGAGCAAGTCCAACCTGTGTATTAAGGAGAACAACCAACATAAACACTACAAGACTAACAAAGATTAGTCCTAATAGAATCACACCATTCAGCTTAGATAGACCAAGATCCATCACCATAGTCACCAGCGTGTTATGTCCTGAAAGAGAGACATTGGCACTACCAAGAACCAAAAGGTTAACTGAATAGAGCCCTGTTAAGGTAATAATCCCTGTTAAGAGTGCTGGTATCTTCATTTTCGTATGCATAAAGCCAGACACAGCACCTGCAAACATACCAGCTACAAAACCACCTAGAGTTGCAAGGATTGGGTTGATACCACGGATAATCATGATAGTTGTCGTTGCAGCACCAAGTGGAAAGGCCCCCTCAGCTGTCAAATCAGCAAGGTCCAAAATACGGAAGGTAATGAAGACCCCAATAGCCATAATAGCCCAGAGGAGTCCCTGAGAAATGGCTGTTAGCACCACATTTGAAAATCCTTTTTTAGAAGACTTATTGACCTTAAGCTTAATGACACCCTTATCTTTTTTAGCAATTGGTTTGTCATCTTGTGTTGATGCTTTAGATTCCTCGTCACTAATGCTAGAAACATCAATGCCAAGTTCTTTAGCCATGTCATGGTTTACCACAACATTAAGTGTTTTAGGATACTCTGCATCGACATCCTTGACCTTCTCACCTCGGAGAACACGGCCTGCCAACCTACCTGTTTGACGTCCAAGCGCTTCATAGTTGGTTCCGTAAGTGAATAGGACACCTTTTTCTACACTGCCAGCGTCACTACCAACAACTGGAACCTTAGTCTCTTTAGAAAGATCTACCAAGGTATTAATAGCACTAACAATGGTATTATCAGTTGGGATGAAGATGACTTCGGTCTGACTCATCAAGCTCTTGGCTGTATCTTGGATATCATTGGTTGATGAAATTCCTTTGATAACCGTTTCAATACCAGCTTCCTTGAAGTATTTCTTGGCTTCTTCAACCTGAACTTCTGAGTTACGCTCGCTGGTCGTATACATAATCCCAACTTTTTTAGTGTTTGGAAAGACCTTTTTCAACAATTCAACCTGTTTATTGATAGGGGACATGTCACTTGTTCCCGTCACATTTCCTCCAACATTGTCCATAGACTTAACTAGTTTAGCTGAGACTGGATCTGTGACAGCTGTAAAGAGAATTGGCTTGTCCTTTGTCAAACTACTCAAAGACTGAGCTGCTGGGGTTGCGATAGCCAACATGACATCATTATCTTCAATAAGCGACTGAGAAATCGTCTGCAAGTTAGACTGATCCCCTTGTGCATTCTGATAGTCAATTTTGATGTTCTTACCGTCAACATAACCTTCCTCTTTGAGTTCTTCAATGAACCCTTTACGTGTCGCTGACAAGGAAGGATGTTCCACATATTGGAGAACACCGACGTGAACTAAATATTTGTTAGAAGCATTTGAGCATGCAACCAAGATGACAGCTGTTATAACAGCCATCATACTGACCAAAAATTTCTTCATCTTGTACACCTCTATTTTTTTATTTTATCTATTTCCAATTTCCTTTTATGTTCTTCTGAAGCGTTGGAGGCACAGGGAAAACAACAGTTTCATTGCCCACGAAAAATCCTCAAGTCTTCAAGAGAATCCCCGAGTGATACAATCACTCTATTTAGCACGTCAAAAGTAAGCTAAAGCTTGCTGTTTAAAGAACAATTCTAGCTTAGAATGTGAAATTAAAAAATAGACCACGGCATGGAAAAACCAGTTAGGACAGGCCCAACTGGTTCTCTGCATATTGACTAGCACAAACTAGCTTATACCACCGGTTAGACCTATTCATCTAATCGGCTAATCCATCACAAAATGCTTTAGCTTCATAGATACAAACTTATTGACGCCTGTATCTTGAAACACAAACGTCCTATCTAAAGAAACTAAAGTAATAAAAAGCTTTAAGATTTCCCCAGTGGGTGGCTTTGTTAAGCATGTAATGCCTCCGTAGTTAAGATAGATTTAAGTTTACACTATTTAGACAATTCTGTCAAATTGGAATTTATCTCCTTCTTCTCAATTAATCTTTGTCGTTTAAAAAGAAAAATCTCTTCCCACATCTGCAAGAAAAGATTTTTTAATATTAAGCATCTTGTTCTGTTGTTAAGATAGCAAGTGTTTCAATCAAGTTATCGGCATTAACTTCAATAGTGTCACCAGTTGCCTTGATTTTAACTTCGACAACACCTTCGCTGGCTTTTTTACCAACCGTCACACGAATTGGAAGCCCGATAAGGTCACTATCAGAGAATTTAGAACCAACACGCTCATTACGGTCATCTATCAAAACATCGTAACCTTCAGCTTCAAGAGCAGATTCCAAACGATCTGTCAACGCATTAGCTTCCTCGTCCTTAGTATTAACTGTAATCAAGTGAACATCATAAGGCGCCAATTCTTTAGGGAAGTTAATTCCCCATGCGTAGCGGTATTGACCTTTTGGAGTCTTGTTAACAAAGAGACGTGCATGTTGTTCGATCACAGCTGACAAGATACGGCTAACACCGATACCGTAACATCCCATGATAATTGGAACTGCACGACCATTTTCGTCAAGAACGTTAGCACCCATACTTTCAGAGTAACGTGTACCAAGTTTAAAGATATGGCCGATCTCGATACCACGCGCAAATTGAAGGACACCTTGACCGTCTGGCGAAATCTCACCTTCTTTAACTTCACGAATATCCACGTATTCTGCCTTGAAGTCACGCTCTGGGTTAACCCCTGTCAAGTGATAGCCATCTTCATTGGCTCCAACAACAGCATTAGCCACGTCTTGAACCTTACGGTCTGCAATGATACGAACATTTTCAGGAAGGTTAACTGGACCAAGAGAACCGAAGTTAGCACCAAAGACTTGACGCGCTTCATCTTCTGTAGCTGGTTCAAGGAAGTCAACGGCAAGGTAGTTTTTCAACTTCACATCGTTAACTTGATCATTACCAACAAGAAGAGCCACTACTGGTTCGTCATCAGCAGTGAAAAGCAAAGTCTTGATGGTTTGTTCTTCTGGAACATTCAAGAAAGCAGCAACTTCATCAATTGACTTGCAATCTGGCGTTTCAACTCGAGTTACTTCTTCTTGAGTCACAACCTTAGTCGCTGGTGTGTAGGCGTTTGTTGCCATCTCAAGGTTAGCTGCATAGCTTGACTCTGTAGAGTAGGCAATTGTGTCTTCACCAGATACCAACCACGATGTCAATTCATTCTTGATTTCTTCCATGACATCTTCTGGAATCTCATCCAATGAAGCAATTGACTTGTCAAGAACTACCCAACGATTAAGGTCTGTACGCTCAGGAGTGACCGCCATGAATTCTTGAGAATCCTTACCACCCATGGCACCACCATCACCGATGATTCCCTTAAATTCAAGGCCAGCACGTGTAAAGATAGCTTCATAAGCCTTACGATAGTCTTCGTAGGTTACATCCAAATCTTCGTAATTTTGGTGGAAACTGTAAGCATCCTTCATGATAAATTCACGTGTACGAAGAAGACCGTTACGAGGACGTTTTTCATCACGGTATTTTGATTGGATTTGGTAGAGATTAAGTGGCAATTGTTTGTATGATTTAACCGCATCACGAACCAAGGCTGTAAACGTTTCTTCGTGAGTTGGACCGAGGATAAAGTCAGATTTATCACGGTTTTTAAGTTTATAAAGGTCTTCACCATAAGTTTCATAACGACCTGATTCACGCCACAAATCTGCTGTCAAAAGCGCTGGCGCCAACATTTCAACCGCACCGATTTTTTCAAACTCCTCACGCATGATGGTTTTAAATTTCTCGATAGCACGATTTGCCAATGGCATATAAGCATAAATACCAGCAGAGACCTGACGCACGTAACCCGCACGTACCATAAGGGCATGACTAATAACTTGAGCATCACTTGGCATTTCACGAAGTGTTGGAATCAACATTTTACTTTGTTTCATTATTTACATACTAAGGAGGCTGGCCCGTGGGTCAAGTCCCTTAGACTTCCTTTCATTTCTTTGTTTCTAATTAAAAGAAAGCACGCATAATATCATTCCAAGTCACTGCAATCATAAGAACAACCATGACCGCAACACCTGCGAGTGTGATATAGCTTTCAATTTCTTGATTAAGTGGTTTACGACGAATAGCTTCAATAATATTCATAACAATTTTACCACCGTCAAGGGCTGGAATTGGAATAAGATTGAAAATCCCTAAGTTGATAGAGAGCATTCCCATAAGGTTAAGAATGGAAATCAAGCCATTTTCTGAAGCCTGGGCAGACATCTGGAACATAGCAACCGGTCCACCAAGTTTATTCAAACTAAAGTTGGTGATAAGCCCCTTAAGTGCCACGAGAATTTTGAAGGCCCCTTCCCAAGCCATTTGGAAACCACCAAAAATCTTATCTTTAAGACCTGTCTTTAAGGCAGGAGAGACACCTAAAAAGTAGCTACCTTGATTCTCCTTAGGTTTAACAGAGACCGTTTCTTCCTGACCGTTTCTTCTCTTAACCGTCACAGAAAGGTTGTCACCTTTGGAGAATTTTTGAGTATTCTCTGTCAATGATTCCTTCAAGCTGTTCCAATCCGTAACCTTGTCTTTATTGATAGCCTCGATGGCATCACCATTTTTCAAGCCTGCCACCTGAGCAGCACCTCCATCGGCTACCTGGATACGGTTAGTTGAGGTATCTTGAACACCACCTTGAACAAAGGCTAAGATAATAAAGACAAGCACCCCAAGAATGAAGTTATTCATAGGACCAGCAAAGTTGGTAATTAAACGTCCCCAAATGCTTGCATTTTGATATTGGACATCCTTAGGAGCGATACGAAGTTCTGTACCATCCTCCTCAACGATAGTGGCATCATGGTCAACCTCATAGGTCTTGGTCTCATCTAAGACTAGACCTGTAATGGTTAACTTATCTTCCAAATCATAGGCAGTGACGTTCATAGGCAAAGCCGTCTGGTCAACCTGGCGATCCGAAAGGTTGATACGTCTTACCTTACCATCTGATCCAATCGTTAGACTGGCAGGGCTACCTGTTTTAATCTCAGTTGTATCTTCACCCCAACCAGCCATACGGACATAACCACCCAAAGGGAGGATACGGATAGTATAAACGGTACCATCCTTACCTGTATGTGCAAAAATTTTCGGTCCCATACCAATGGCAAATTCACGCACCAGAATACCTGATCGTTTGGCAAAGAAGAAATGGCCAAACTCATGGAAGACGACAATCACACAGAAAATCAGTAAAAAAGTAATAATAGCTTTCATTTAGACACCACCACCCTTAAAAAAGTCCTAGTAAGTGCATGATTGGGAAAACGAAAATCCAGCTATCACAACGGTCTAATATGCCACCGTGCCCAGGAATAAGGTTACCTGAGTCTTTAACACCAAAGTGTCGTTTAATAGCTGATTCAACCAAGTCACCAAATTGACCGAAAATACTAAAGAGAATCGTACAGATAAGCAACCAGAAGAAACTATGCGGTGCATAGACATTATGATTAATCAACCCAAAGAGTAGTGCTACAATGATTGCTGATAAGATGCCACCAACACTACCTTCAATGGTTTTATTAGGTGATACTTTTGGCAATAACTTGTTTTGACCAAATTGACGACCAAAGAGATAGGCACCAATGTCCGTTGCCCAAACAATGAAGAGGGCAAATAAAACTTTTTCCCAGCTATCCAAACGTGCTGCAATGAGATTTTGGAAACCAAAACCAACATAAAAGGCAGAGGTGATTGGATATACTGCATCATCAAAAGAATAATGGTCGCTATTAAGTACAGTTCCTGCTAAAATCAAAAAAGAAATAATAGCAAAACCTGTCACACTGGCATTTGTCGGAAGACTGATAAAATAATGGTCAATAGGCACTACTAAAATAAAGGCTGCCAACATAGACAAAATACCTTCGATAGAGAAAATCTCCAAGTGCTTCATACGAAGCATCTCAGACACTGCAACCATGGCCATAGCCCCAACCAAAAGCTGGAAAGGAAGACCACCGATAAAGAGTAATGGGAGGAAAATGGCTGCTGCCACACCCCCACCAATTAAACGTTCTTGCATGAGAGGTCCTTTCTAGACACCACCGAAGCGACGGTGACGTTTATTGTAGTCAGAGATGGCTTGACGTAGCCCCTGATGGTCAAAGTCTGGCCAGAAAACATCTGTGAAGTACAACTCACTATAGGCAGATTGCCAAGGCAAGAAATTACTAAGACGAAGCTCGCCACTCGTACGGATAATTAAATCTGGATCACGATAGAGGTAAGGCAATTTATCTGTCATCAAATGCTTAGCAATGAGATCTTCATCAATAGCTTCAGGACTGAGTTTCCCTGCTTCAACCTCTTTAGCAATCGCTTGAACAGCAGACACAATCTCCGCACGACCACCATAGTTCAGTGCAAAATTGAGAATCAAACCGGAATTGTGTTTCGTCTGCTCTACTGCCTTTTCAAGAGCATCTAAGGTTTCCTTAGGTAGGCGACTATTATCTCCGATTGTCAAAATGCGAACATTGTTTTTATCTAATTCTGGTACATACTTGTTAAAAAATTCAACTGGCAAATTCATGATAAATTTAACTTCATCTTGTGGACGTGACCAGTTTTCAGTTGAGAAGGCATAGACTGTCAATACCTTAACTCCAAGTTGTGACGCTTCGATGGTTACCTTTTGCAAGGAATCCATCCCAGCCTTATGTCCCATCACACGTGGTTGTAGACGCTTTTTAGCCCAACGGCCATTTCCATCCATAATAATACCAATATGGTTAGGAATATTGTCTAGAACCTCTTGATGAGATTTTTTTCTAAATTTAAACATGGAATATCCTCTAAATATAGTTTACCCTTTATTTTACCACATTTTCAGGGGTTCTGAACAGTGTTTAATACCAAGGAGATTAGAAAATGTAAAAAGACCAGGATTTAACCTAGCCTAAAATACACATCTTACTTTTCATCAGCAGACTCAATCGCTGAATCTTCTTCAACAATTGTCTCTTTAACAGTCTCTGCTGTTTCTGTACTTGGTGCTGGTGTGATTACTTTCATGATTGAACGACTCAAATCAAAGGTCAAGAAGACACCTTCTGCATCCAAAACGATACGGTTATTTTCTTTGTCAATCTCATCAACAATAGCAATCAAACCACCGATTGTTTCAACTTCAGCACCCTTATCAAGACCTGCAAAACGATCTTCTTGAGCCTTTGCCTGACGGCGACGGCTGAAAGCCACATAAGCAACAATGGCGACCACATAAATGGCCAAAACTAGCATCATATTCATATTTCGTGTTCCTCCAATAATTCACTTGGCTACTACTATATCAGATTAAGTCAGGACAAGCAAGACAAATCCTTAGACAGACCACATAAAAACACTTTCTACAAGACAGAAAGTGTTTAATGAGATTACATATCTGCTACGTTGTGATAAACCTTTTGAACATCATCATCCGCTTCAAGAGCATCAATAAGTCCTTCGAACGTCTCAAGGTCTTCACCTTCAAGAGTAACCTCAGTTTGTGGAATCATTTCAAGTTCTGTCACTTGGAACTCTTCCTGACCGTTAGCACGGAGAGCTTCTAACGCCTTGTGAAGTTCTGTTGGCTCAGTATAAACAGTAATAGTACCATCTTCTGCTTCTACATCTTCAACTTCTACATCAGCTTCAAGCAATTGTTCAAAGATTGCGTCTGCATCTTCACCTGCAAAAACGATAACACCTTTTTTATCAAACATGTATGATACAGAACCTGATGCACCCATGTTACCGCCATTTTTACCAAAGGCAGTACGTACGTTAGCAGCTGTACGGTTAACGTTTGAAGTCAAAGTATCTACGATAATCATAGAACCATTTGGTCCAAATCCTTCATAACGCCCTTCAACAAAGGTTTCATCGGTGTTACCTTTGGCCTTATCAATGGCCTTATCAATAACATGTTTTGGTACTTGTGCTTGTTTAGCACGTTCCAAAACGAATTTCAAAGCTGAGTTTGACTCTGGATCTGGCTCACCTTGTTTAGCAGCTACATAGATTTCAACACCAAACTTAGCGTAAACCTTTGAGTTGGCACCATCTTTAGCAGTTTTTTTAGCAACGATATTAGCCCACTTACGTCCCATGGGATTCACCTCTTCTAAGAGATGTTCTGACATCTCTGATTTGTTTTTTCTTTTTTGAAAATAGCAGAACTTGCTAAATTCACAGTCCTTTACATTATAGCATTTTGACTGCCGTTAGTAAAATTGAAATAAATCCTAAGCATTTATCATATGAAACATTTACTCAGTGCCCTCTCCCAAGCGAATAATCTCATCAAAATATGGTTCATTTTCCTTTATAAGATGGTGGGTAACCGTGATATAAGTGATATTAGGATCACTTAATAATAGGTGCTCAATACGAGTAGCATTTTTATGGTCAAGATTTGCAGTGGCTTCATCAAAAATCACAACAGAACTTCCTTTTAAAAACGCTCTTATCAGGCCTATTCTTTGTTTTTGACCCTCCGAAAAGCTACCGTCACTTACTTGCTCATCTATACGGCTTAAGAAAGATAAAAGATTAACCCTTTCAAGAACTTCCTTGATGTGCGTATCAGTAATGGCTTCATTCCAAAGAGTTAAATTGTTCCTCAAGGTGTCATTATAAATATGAGTTTGACTCCCAACATAGGCACATGCAGACACGATTGAGTTCTCATCAATCTCTTTTAACTCCAATTTCCCAAACAAGATTTTTCCCTCATAATCTTTAAGATTTCCTAGGAGCATATTAAGCAGCGTGGACTTCCCACTACCTGAGCATCCAATAATAGCGTACTTTTCTCCTTTTTTAAAGGTTTGGGTGAATCCCTTAATAATAGCATTTTCTCCAAAATGATAACTTACATTCTCAAAACGAACATCCTGAATAGTCGCTATGCAAGTCTTTGTATCCTCTGGAAAATCGTGAAATTTTATTAAGATAGGTTCAACAGACTTAATGGTTACTTGTAGCTGATTAATAGTTGATAGAGAGTTAAATATGTTACCTGAAATCTGACCCACAGAAGCAATGGTACCTACGGCAATATTCCCAAAAATAATTAACAAACCAGTTAGAAGAAGTATCAACATCTGAGCAGCAACTGAAAATAAAGCCATCAGCGTCTCAGTGCTAGTATTTCTTTTTGTAAAAATAATTTTTTGTACAATATATTCCTCAACAATGGACCTCACTTGTCTAAGAAATATCTGTTTACGACTGGCATAATAAACATCCGCATATCCATATAACTGGTCACTTATTCCTGAGACAAGTTCCTCATTCGCTTGGGAAAATTTCTCCATTGATTTCTGCATTTTATTGGTAAATTGTTTGGGAAGATAGGTCAGACACAAAGTTAAAAAAATGGCTAACAGAACAATCCTTACATCATAACTTAATAAGGCAATAATTGAAAACAAAGTAGTGAATACTGTTGAACAAAGGGTATAAATGCTTGTAAAGCCATTTGATTCTATCAATTGGATATCATTATTTAATACAGAGAGATGCTCTCCAATATCACTCTTTCTGAATTCACTAAAAGAATGGTGAGTAATTTTACTAAGATAAGACTGCCGAATCACCAAAGTCATTTTCTGAATTAGTTTTGTTTGATTTACAGAAATAATATAATTTAAAACTAAATAAATAACGTAAAGCCCTACCTCTAAACCTAATAAAGCTAAAAAGGATTGGATTTGCTTCGATACCAGCTGATTAGTCATTAAAGCTAAAGTAACCGAAGCACTCACAAAAATAGCAGCATTCAACGCTAACAGTAAGATATGAACTAAATTTTCATATTTGTATTTAAGAATATAGGTTCTCATAGATTTCCTCACAATCTAAATCACCTTGGTATTTAGTCAGTTGGATAAATTGAAGACATTGGAACTCCATATATCCATTGAAAATTAAAAACCATAGTGATATCGTACTATGGTCTTAGTTTATTCTATTTTTTAACTCACTCTATAAAATTGTCATATAGTGGAATTTAACAACTCTTGATACTCTGATTCCTTAGTAAGCAATAAATTTTCCGCACCTAAAGTCCTAAGAGTTTCCAAACACCCCTCAATTAAATTTCTCCCTTCAGTAACTTCACCTGACTTTATCAAGTAGGTTCCCATTACAAATATCAACTCATGTCTTTCATATAAGAGGACCTCAGGAATTCCACTATCATTGACTAAATCTAAGTAGTATTTCGCAGAATCTAATTCATCACGTCGTAAAAATTCATAAGCTGCATTAATAAGAAGACTAAGTCGAATTCTTTGATTTGAGTCGCTCTTTCCAAAAAGGCTAGTTCTATACACAATCTCCTTAGTCAAAACATTAAGTGTCTGGGTGGAAATAAACGACATACTATTTCCTAATATGATTAACTCTCTTTTTCCCCATTGTTCAATGCTAAAAAGATAGTCTGTTAATTCCCTTACCTTATTTTCATCAACATCTTTATTTGAAACACTTATCAAAAAAGATTCTAGCATAATACTGTTATAGAGAAATGATTTGTCTTGTGTGAGCTCAAACTTATGATGCTCTTCTCCAGCGTACTTCTGTAACAATAAAATATCGTTTTGATAATAAGCCTTACTAGCACTTTCTAATAACTTTTCAGTATGAGTTGAATTATCTTGAGATAAAATACCATAGAACTCTTCAATACTGACATCCAATTTATCTAACAAAAGAAAAAATCTAGATAATGAGATATCAGATTCTCCACGTTCAAATTTTGATAGGAAAGATACTGATAAATAATCACTAGCAAGTTCTTTCAATGTCAAATTCTTTGATAAACGAATTTTTTTCAACAAAGCACCCATTTCAACAGGTTCAATCATGATCCATCCTCCTATGCTTGAACTAATTATAACAACAATCATTTCTAAATTAAAGAGCCACAAAGCCCAACTAGCCAGTCCAAAACGTTTAAAATAAAAATTCGTAAATTAACCTACAAGAAACAATCAATGGAAAGTTTTAGCTTACAAATGGATAAAAAAAAGACCAGCCAAAGCTGATCTTATCTGAACATTACAAGCGAGCGTTAAGTTCTGCTCCAAGTTCTTCAAATCCTGGTTTTCCAAGAAGAGCAAACATGTTTTTCTTGTAAGCTTCTACACCTGGTTGGTTAAATGGATTAACAGCATTCAAATATCCTGAAAGAGCGATAGCAAGCTCAAAGAAGTAGATGATATATCCCAATGTGAAAGCATCTTGTTCAGGGATAGTGATGAACATGTTAGGCACGTCACCATCTGTATGAGCAAGAAGAACACCGTCTGTTGCTTTTTTGTTAACAAAGTCAACATCTTTACCTTGGAGGTAACCAAGTCCATCAAGGTCTTCAGCCAATTCAGGAATAACAACGTTCTTACGTGGTTTATCTACACGAACAACAGTTTCAAAAAGGTTACGTGTACCTTCTTGAATGAATTGACCAAGAGAATGCAAGTCTGTTGAGAAGTTTGCTGAAGTTGGGTAGATACCTCTTTGGTCTTTACCTTCTGACTCACCAGCCAATTGTTTCCACCACTCAGCGAAGTATTGAAGTGATGGTTCGTAGTTTGCCAAGATTTCAGTTGTGTAACCTTTACGGTAAAGGATGTTACGAATTGCAGCGTATTGGTAAGCTTCATTTTCAGAGATTTTAGATGAAGAGTACTCTTTACGTGCAGCGTTAGCACCTTCCATAAGGGCTTTGATATCAGCACCTGAAGCTGCAATTGGCAATAGACCTACAGCTGTCAATACTGAGAAACGTCCACCGATGTCATCTGGAACAACGAAAGTTTCCCAACCATTAGCATCTGCTTCAACTTTAACAGCACCTTTTTGGCGGTCAGTTGTTGCGTAGATACGGTTGTTAGCTTCTTCTTGACCGTATTTCTTAACAAGAAGTTCCTTGAACACACGGAAAGCGATAGCTGGTTCAGTTGTTGTTCCTGATTTAGAGATAACGTTAACTGAGAAATCTTTACCTTCAACATACTCAAGCAAGTCAGCAAGGTAAGTTGATGAAATTGAGTTACCAGCATAAACGATTTGTGGTGCTTTACGTTCTTCTTTTGTTTGAAGGTTAGCAAAGTGATTGTTCAAGAAGTCAATAGCTGCTTTGGCACCAAGGTAAGAGCCACCGATACCGATAACAACCAAAACGTCGCTTTCTTCTTTAATTTTTTCAGCAGCTTTCAAGATACGATCAAACTCTTCTCGATCGTAGTTCTCTGGAAGGTCACGCCATCCAAGGAAGTCAGCGCCTGGGCCTGTTCCTTTGCGAACCATTTCGTCTGCTACTGTTACTTGTGCTTGAAGGTTATCTACTTCGTGTGGTGCTACAAATTTATCCAAAACTTTTGAATAGTCAAATGTAATATGAGCCATTAGTCTCTCCTTATAAAAATTCAATTATAGTTTCTAGTTTACTCTTTTATTTATCTTTTGACAATATTTTTTTACCCTTATTAGGTCACGATAGGTTACAGTTACTATTTAAATGTTAATTCTGCTTCAAGACCGTAGTGGTCACTTACCAAAGGTTGGTTATTGCCATCAAAAATCACACTAAGGCGCTCTACTGTCCAATCTTGGCTAGCAAAAACATAATCGATACGTAAAGGCTCTTCATTGCCCTTCCAGCCATCGATACCAGGTCCAACTGTATAGCTGCCAATTGTTTCTTGAGCCACTTGGAAGCTATCCTGAAGTTTGAGCGGACTGGCTAATATTGCTTGGTAACCTTCTCGACCTGCTGGGTTATTAAAGTCCCCTGCTAGGATAAGCGGTTTGCCAATAGATTGGAAACGTTCCTCAATGCGTGCCCACTCTTCTTGGAAACCTTTATCCCACCATGAAAGATGGACACTAGCAACAGCAACTTCTCGGCCATCTACAGTCGTCTCAGCCACTGCCACACGGCGTGTATGATAGTCTGTTGGATCATCAACATCTGAAACTAGAATTTCGCTAGATGTCAATGGTTGGCGTGACAATACAGCAACACCTTCATTAAGGTGATCATAACCAATGTGATTATAAGCCCACGTCCAATGATATTGAAGGCCCTCTTCAGCTAATTTTTCCACAAGCAAACGGACAAAGTGATCTTGGTGGATTGATGTTGCTGATGGTAGCGCATGATAGTAAGCATCCGTGTCCACAACAGAAGTCTCTATTTCTTGGTTAACTTCCTGAAAGCAAATAATATCATACTGAGCCTTTAGGATCTGTTCCTTTAAGGTTTGGAATTTCCCTTCTGCATCTTCCTCCATCCAACTGTGAGTATTTAAAGTTAGAAATTTCATAAGTTTATCCCTCTTCTGACTTGCATCTAGAAATGACATAGGGTCATTTACAAACAAAACAGCCCAAGGGCTGTCTGCTTGTTTATCGTTTAGCAAATTAAAGTTCTACTTTTGCAACTGGAGCGTTAGCAGCCAATTTACCTGTATGTTCTACTTTAACTGATTTGATTGCATCTGCATTTGTAAAGACAACAACTGTAGATGTTTCACGACCTGCTTCACGGATAGCATCAAGGTTTGCTTCAACCAAGAGATCACCTGCAGCAACTGCTTGACCTTCAGTAACTTTAACGTCGAATGGTTTACCTTCAAGACTAACAGTGTCAAGTCCGATGTGAACCAAAACTTCAAGGCCATTGTCAGTTACCAAACCAAGAGCGTGTTTAGTTGGGAAGATGCTTGTCACTTTACCAGCTACTGGTGAAACGATTTTACCATTTTCTGGTTTTACAGCGAAACCGTCACCCATCATTTTTTGTGAGAATACTGGGTCTTTTACATCTTCAATATTGATAACTTGACCATCTGCAACTGAGTGAACATCTTCAGTTACACCTTTGAATTGAGCTTCTGCTTTTTGAACAGCAGTCATTTGACTTGGAAGTGTTTCAGGAATAACTTCACCTGAATCAAGTACGTCTTGGATATCAGATTTCAATACGTCTGCTTTAGGACCATAGATAGCTTGAACCCCTTGTCCTTTCATGACAAGACCCATAGCTCCTTCAGCTTTCCATTGTTCTTCAGTTCCGACTTTATCAGCTTCTTTAACAGTAACACGGAGACGAGTCATACATGCGTCAACGTCGACGATGTTAGCACGTCCACCAAGAAGGTTGATGATGTTGATAACTTGTGAGCTTGCTGAGCTTGTTCCAGCACTTGCTGAGCCAGCAGATTCTGATGAAGCATCATCTCCTTGCTCATAGTTACCGTTACGTCCTGGTGTAGCGTAGTCAAATTTCTTAATCATGAAGTTAGCAATGAAGAACATGATAACACCAAAGAGTACAGTTACCCAAATAAAGTTTACGATATCCATCGCCAAACCTGCGTTAATAGCAAGTGGTGTACGTGTCAAGAATTCGATAGAACCGAATGAGTGAACACGGAGGTGAACAATGTCAGCCATTGCAAAGGCAGCACCTTGTACAAATGCGTAAATGATGTAAAGTGGAGTAGCTACGAACATGAACATGTACTCGATAGGTTCTGTTACCCCTGTCAAGAATGTTGCAAGCGCAGTCGCAGTCATCATACCTTTGTATTGATGTTTCTTATCATCATCAACATTACGGTAGATAGCTACCACCATACCCATCAAGATACCAAATGAACCAATCATTTGACCAACTTTGAAACGAGCTGGTGTATAGGCTTCAAGAAGGTGTTTATATTGATCTGGATGCGCACCTTTAAGGTTAGCAAGGTCAGTAACCCATGCGAGCCAGAGTGGATCTTGACCCAAAACTTTAGTACCTTTTGCAGCACCAGTCAAGACTTCATAAGTACCACCCAATTGAGTGTAGTTAATTGGGATAGTCAACATGTGGTGGAGACCAAACGGCAAGAGAAGACGTTCCAATGTACCGAACAAGAACGGTGCCAAAATTGGAGCAGTTTCTTTCGAGTTGGCAATCCACATACCAAAACCGTTAATTCCAGATTGGATAACTGGCCATACAATAGCAAGAACGATAGCTGCAATAGCTGAACGAACAATAACTACGAATGGTACGAAACGTTTACCATTGAAGAATGATAAAGCTTCTGGCAATTTACGGAAGTTATAGTATTTGTTAAAGGCAGTAGCCCCGATGAAACCAGAGATGATACCTACAAATACACCCATGTTAAGGGCTGGAGCTTCCAAAACACTGATGAAGTAGTCAGACACCTTGATTGATTGACCAAGAAGTGTGTGAACTGTAGCACCCTTATCAGCAAGAATATCTGAAGTAACACCAAAGATTGAACCAGTCAAACGGTTAATCAGGATAAATGCTAGACCTGCTGCAAAGGCACCGCCTGCACGTTCCTTAGCCCAGCTACCACCAATGGCAAGGGCAAACAAGATGTGAAGGTTACCGATAACCCCCCAACCAATTTGCTCAAGAAATCCACCCGTAATAACGAGAGGTGCCACGTTTGGATTAATCATGGCAATCGTTTTACCGATAGAGATCATAAGACCTGCTGCTGGCATAACCGCGATAACAACCATGAGGGATTTACCGAATTTTTGCCAGAACTCAAAGCCAAATTTTTCTTTTAGCTTATTCATTTCATTTCCTCCTACGTTTCTATGCAAACGCTTGCATAACTTATGTAATTATTATATCATCTTTTGGGGATTTGTAAAGCGTTTTCGTAAACTTTTTTTGAATTTTTTTTACAAATTTAAAAACCCCAGAAAAACGGGGGTTACTTGATTATTTTTAAGCCATAAGAACCATGAGAATTGGGATAACGATCATGGTCGCGAGGGTAGTCTCAGTCACCATGACAGCAGCGTAATCACTATCAGCTCCGTAGAGTTTGGCAACCACAGGTGCATTGGTCATGACAGGCATAGCCGACTGGATGATAAAAACTTGTTTCATCAAAATTGGGAGAGGTACCCAGTAAACAATGGTAGCCATCAAGAGAGGAGCAACTACAAAGCGTCCCAACAAAATCAACACCTGGTCCTTTTTAAGAACTAACTGCTTCACACCTGCATTGGATACCGACAAACCGATGAAAATCATAGATAAAGGAGTCGTCAAACTACCTAAATACTGCAAGTCACTGGCTAAAAAAGTTGGTAATTTAATATGAAGGATAACAATAATAAGACCTAACATGAAACCCATTAGAGGGGGAGAGAAGATCTTTTTCAGACTTGTTTTTAAATCAAATTCTGCCTCTCCTTCCCCATCTCGCTGAATAAGGTAAGTTCCCAAGGTCCAGAAAAAGGTCGTATTGCACATATAATAGATAAGAACATAGGGAATACTAGCATCCCCAAAGAGGGCTTGATTGATAGGGAGCCCCACAAAAATGGTATTCGAATTAAAAAACATGGAAATAAAGAGACCACGACGCTCCTTTTTTACTGCAAAAATGCCAGCCACCGCTGTCGCAATCCCGAGCAAAATCACCATGGAAAGTGCAGGAAAACGCAACTCTGGCAACATCTTGAGCAGGTCTGTCGCTGTGAAACGCTGTGTGATCGTATAGAACATGTAACAAGGCAGGGCAATTTGAGTGACCAGCTTAGCTATAAGACCACGTGACTTGTCATCAAACCAGCCTTTTTCGCCCATAACAAATCCCACTAAAATCATACCCAAGATGACTAGTATTCCCGATATACTCGTTAAAAAGATTTCCATGTTTTCTCCTTTTTTGTTACTGTTACAAATGATAGTGGACACCAGAAAAATCTAATCCTTTTTCTGCCTAGAAATCTACCATTATTGGTTTAACTCAAATCTAAAAAACTACTTTAGTATATCACAAAAAGAGCTCGATTTCTCAAGCTCCTTTTCTATTATTTACTCTGCTTTTAAGAGGGGTTCAAAGATCGATACCAGACCAAAGAAGGCGATGAATATAAGGGTAATAGTTGCACTGGCTGGTGTTTCCCAATAATAGGAAATAAAGATACCAGAGAGCATACCAATCAAACCAATACCAATAGCCCAAAAAATGACAGATTTAAAGGTTTGACCTATTTTCATACCAATAGCTGCTGGAAGAATCATGATGGTGGAAACCAAAAGTGATCCTGCTGCTGGAATCATCAGGGCAATCGCTATCCCTGTCACAATATTGAAGAGGAGAGACATGAGACGAACTGGCAAGCCATCTACATGAGCAGTGTCCTCATCAAAAGTCAAAAGATACATAGGACGAATAAAGAGTAGAGTCAAGACCAGTACAATAGCCGCAATGACAAAGAGGGCACGCACCTGCTCTGGGCTAATCGTGATGATAGAACCAAAAAGATAGCTGTCCAGACTCATGCTACTGCTACCCGCCTTGTTACTAAGAATAAGAGCCACTGCCAATCCCATTGACATGAGGATAGCCGTTGAAATCTCCATATAATGCTTGTAACTAACCCTGAGATATTCCAAAACCAAAGCTGCAATAACCACAACCACTAGGGTCATCCAAGTGATTGATTGTCCCAAGAAAATCCCAACAGCCACCCCAGCTAGGGACACGTGACTCAAGGTATCACTCATCAGACTCTGACGACGAAGAATTAAGAAGAGCCCCAAAATTGGCGAAAAGATACTGATAGCAATCACGGCGAGAATAGCACGCTGCATAAAATCATAGGTTAATAATTCACTAATCATGTTTATGCTCCTCTCCATCCTTTTCATGGACATTGAAACAACGCCAAGGCAATTTCTGGTTACGAACCAGATGAATATTACGGTCTGTGTACTCTTTAACTTCCTCTGGGTCGTGGGTAATCATCAAGACAGACTTGCCATGCTTGTGAGCCGAGTGGTGCATGAGTTCGTAAAAGGTATTGGCTGTTCCTGCATCCATCCCTGTCGTTGGCTCGTCCAAGACAAAGATATCTGGATCTGAGGCAAAAATACGAGCAATGACGGCACGCTGCTTTTGACCACCTGAGAGATGTCCAATCTGCTTGTGACGATTTTCCCACATACCTACAGACTCAAGGGCACGTTGAACATGCTCCAAGTCGTGCTTAGTCAAACGACGGAACCAGCCCTGACGAGGATAACGGCCAGACTTCACAAACTCGTAGACCGTGCTCGGAAAACCTGCATTAAAGCTGGCAATTTGCTGGGGAAGATAGGCCATACGAAGCTTTTTACCATCTTTATTGGTTTCAGAGATGGTTACAGTTCCCTTCTTAGGCTTGAGAATTCCTAGGGTAGCCTTAATAAGCGTTGACTTGGCAGCTCCATTTTCCCCAGTCAGGGTCACAAACTCCCCAGAATCCAAGTGATAGTGAATATTATCCAGAACGGGCTCCGCATCATACTGGAAGCTCAGTCCTTCAACTGTAATATAACGCATCTTATTCCTCGATTCTTTCTTCTAATTTCGTCAAGAAACGCCCTATAATCTGACGTTCTTTACTATCAAACTGCTCCAATACAGTGCGATAGACACCTAAAGTCTCTTGGTGGTGTTCCTCATGCTCCTGGGCAATAGGTTGAGCCTCTTGTGTCAGGACAAAATAGGTTACCCGTCCATCACCTTTGTCCTTCTTGGCCTCCAACATACCTTCCTTGACCAAGGTCTTAACAGCCTTGGTAACAGCAGCCTGACTGACATTTAAGGTCTTTGCCAACTCCGAATTGGTCTTGCGACCCTCGGCCAAAAGCATCAGAATATGTTCCTGAGTATTAGTCAATTTAACTTGACTACGGCACTGCCCAATAAGGAGCTCATGCTGATTTTCAGACTTGAGCACGATTTGATTAATCAATTGATTAACTTGTTCTTCTAGTTCTAGCATCGCTTTCTCCATATACTTAACCAGTTAATTATATCGAAATTACAGAGGTTTTGCAAGGAAAAATAAAAAGTCCAACCACAGCTAGACTTAAAAATGATAATAGGTTTAAGATACTGCCCGTGTCTCTTTCTTCCAAAAACAGGTATAACCTATATTAAATACCGCCAAGAAAGCCAAGAGAGTCCATGACCAAGTAGCACCCAAGGACTGGTTTAAGGCCAAAATCACAGCTGCACCCAGGGGTACAGTCGCTGTGACAATGGTTGAAAAGATACTAAAGACAGCGTTCTGTCGCTCTTCAACAATGGAGAAGATGACGATGGTATCCGATTTTGGATTGGAAATGGCTGTCACATAAGAAGAAAGAAAAAGCAAGGTAAAGAGAACAATGGGATTGTGCCATATAAAGATACTGACAACCATCAACAATGCTAGACTATTCTCAAAAAGCAGGTTGGACCTAATGGACAACTTGCGGTAAAAGTCGAACGGAAAAAGTGATCCTAAAAAGAAAGCAACCAATTCGATAGACTCAAAGACTGTGATAGTCACAGCATAAGACCCCAACTGTAGCTCCTTGACCGATAAGAGATAAATCATCAACAGGGTGGTCATGGCTGACGAGAGCAGGTTCATACTAGAGTAAATCATGACCAAATTAAAAATAGAGGACTGGGATTTGAGAAAGGTGAAATTGGTTATGGTGTCCTTGACAAACTGACAAATCAGGGCTTTTAAGGATTCTGCTTGTTGTTCTTTGGACTCAGGTACTGGTTCATTGAGATAGTCAAAAAGTTTTTGCCCTCGTCGCAAGACCAGATAAGAAGCCAAGAAAACCAAAACATTAATCAAGGCAAACAAGAAATAGTTATGAGCCAGCAGAGCAATAAGCATGACGCCCACGCTCTTTCCCGCTAAGGTGACGATATTAGACATTCCCTTGCGAAAAGAGATAGCCAAGGAAAAATTCTCCTCAGCTACCACCCGACGATTGAGGAAAGGTTGAGATAGGCAGTGTAATTACCAATAATATCACTCATAAAGTTGATAGCTAGGACCAAGACGAAGACCCACCAAGTAGGCTTAAGCAAGGTTAGCACCCCAAAAAAGACATATAGACTCATCTGCAACCAGCGCACCAGTTTCATAGCCTTAAAGCTATTTGACGCTCGATCAGAGACATAACCCACAATAAAATCAAAAACATAGGGAAGTGAGGTAATCAAACTCGCCAACCCCACCGCCAATTCTGGATTGGGAAAGGTAGCTGCATATAGAACAGAAACCAAATCAAACAGTGTGGTCCCAAAGATACCTAACAAGATGGACAGGGTCAAAACCCTATAAGGCTTGTGTTGTAAAAAAAGCTGCATTTAAACCTCCTGATGGGTAAGAAACAGATTAAACATAAATTGATACTCATGAGTTACATCTCTCTCCTCATTATTAGGATAATAATCATAAATATGTAATCGATTCTTTTCTCTTAACTCGAATATTGAAGAGTTAGACAGCTGTCTCATCGCTTTATTCGTCAGATTACAAGCAATTTATTATATATGAGCCCTGTTAGAGTATATACTAACAGGGCTCTTTCTATTTTATCGCAAAGTCGCAAAGATTTCTTCAACCTGAGCAACAGACTCGGCACGTGAGACTTCGCCACGAACCTTAGCTGCTCCTGCTGTTCCACGAAGATAGTGTGGTGCCAGACCACGGAATTCACGGACAGCAATCTTTTCACCTTTAAGGTCCACCAAACGTTTGAGGTGGTCTTCAGCGATGTCCAGCTTCTTATCAAATGGAAGATCTGGCAACTCTTCTCCTGTTTCGAAGAAGTGGTTGATTTGCGTGAAGATATAAGGATTATTCATAGCTGCACGTCCCACCATAACCGCATCTACACCAAGTTCTTCAATCATGAGCTTAGCGTCTTGAACGCTACGAACATCACCATTTCCGATAAACGGAATCTTAGTGATAGCCTTAGCAACACGGGCCAAAGTCTCGTGGTCACAGTGACCTGTGTACATCTGCTCACGAGTACGGCCGTGCATAGCAAGGGCAGAAACACCTGCAGACTCAGCTGCAAGAGCATTTTCTACAGCCAAATCACTGTCTGACCAACCTGTACGCATCTTAACAGTCAAAGGAATATCAAGTACTGATGTTACTTCCTTGACGATGTGGTAAATCTTGTCTGGATCCTTGAGCCACTTGGCCCCCGCTTCATTTTTAACTACCTTATTGACTGGACAACCCATGTTGATATCAACAATATCAGCCTTGGTATTGGTCTGGATAAAGTCAGCCGCACGCTTCAAGCCCTCAGCATCACCACCGAAAAGTTGGATAGACATTGGATGCTCATTCTCATCGATATGAAGCATGTGGAGTGTTTTCTCATTATTGTAGAGGAGACCCTTTTCAGAGATCATCTCCATCACAACAAGACCAGCACCAAATTCCTTTGCAATAGTACGGAAGGCAGAGTTAGTCACACCCGCCATAGGAGCTAGTACTGTACGATGAGGAATCTCCACATTTCCAATCATGAAGGACGAATTAAGCTTAGTCATTGATGAGTTCCTCCAAGTCAGCTTCTGAAAATTCATACTTGGTTTGGCAGAATTGGCAGACGATCTCAGCCCCATGATCCTCGTCTTTCATGGCTTGAAGTTCATCCTTACCAAGTGTCAAGAGGGCATTTTCAAAACGTTCACGTGAGCAATCACACTCAAAGCTAAGCTCCTCTTCAGACAAACGTTTGAAAAGTTCATCCCCATAAATGGCATTCAAGAGAGCTTCAATATGGTCATCAGATTCCAAAAGCGTTGAAATGGCAGGCATCTCCTGGATGCGTTTTTCGTAACGAGCGATCTCTTCTTCGCTAGCTCCTGGCAAGACCTGAAGCATGAAACCACCAGCAACCTTGACCTTGTCCTCTTCGTCAAGAAGTACATTAAGACCAACAGCAGATGGCGTTTGCTCAGATTCTGTCAAATAGTAGGCAAAGTCTTCGCCGATTTCTCCAGAAATAAGTGGTGTTGATGACGTGTAAGGATTACCAGTTCCATAATCGATGATTGAGACAAACTGTCCTTGCCCCATGAAAGGACCCACCAAAACTTCACCAGTCGCTGTTTTCTTGATATCCACACCTGGATTTTGGATGTAGCCCTTAACATGTCCTTTGGTATCAGCTACAGAGATAATATGACCAAAAGAGCTGTTTCCGATAACCTTAACCGTAATTTTGCTTTCACCTTTTTGGTTAGCAGCCAAAATTTGGTTGGCAATAAGGGTACGCCCCAAAGCAACTGTAGATGATGATAGAGTATTGTGTTTTTCTTGTGCGGTTCTAACTGTTTCAGTGCTATCAAGAACGTAAGCACGGAAAGAACCTGATTCTGAAATTGTTTTAATTAATTTATCCATAGTGATTCTATTATAACACAAAAAAGAGGGTGGAAAAATCGTAAACGCTCGGCGTTTCTCTTCCACACTCTCTATCAAATTACCATGAAAATTCGGACAGTTTTTCCCTCAAACTTGCTATTTTCTATCATCAAAATGGTGTTTCTGTCTTATTACAGGTGGTAAATTCTCCAAATACTCCATATAGACACTGACAAGGAGATTATAGTCATCAGTCGTCAAACGTTTGAGTTGACTATGAATTAAGTCAGTCGCCTGATCATACTGTTCATGAATTAACAAATCATCAATGTAGTCATTTCCATCAACAGTGTACCCTTGCTCGTCTTCTACCTGACCCCAATTAATATCCAGACTCTCAAACTTAAAAACCTTACTGACGACGTTGGCTGTCCCACGAATCTGATTGAGTAGCCAGTCGTTATTATACTGTTTTGCCTATGTATCGTAAACGCTTACTAATCTAAAAATAAAAAGGAGGTGACTAGGGAATCACCACCTTTTTACAGTTTAATTAGCCTTGGCTTCTTCTTTATAATTTTTAGCCTCTGCTTCTGTAGCATAAACAAAATGCCCTGGTCGGATTTCATACATTTGTCTATTTTCCCCATCATTTTCAATAGAGGAATTGTAAATCAAATGCTGACGCTTACGCTCTCTTTCTGGATCTGGTTCTGGAATTGCAGACAATAGACTCTTTGTATAAGGATGAATTGGATTATGATAAATCTCATCTGCTGGTCCTACTTCAAGGAGTTTACCCCAATGCATCACACCAATGCGATCGGATATATATTTAACCATTGACAGATCATGGGCAATAAACAAATAAGTTAACCCCTGTTCATGTTGCAACTTCTGCATCAAATTAACCACTTGTGCTTGAATAGAAACATCCAAAGCAGAAATCGGTTCGTCTGCTACAATAAAATGAGGATTAACCGCTAAAGCACGCGCAATACCAATCCTTTGACGTTGACCACCAGAAAACTCATGAGGATATCTTGATAGGTGATCTTCATTTAACCCTACCAAATCAATGAGTTCTTTAACCTTAGCTTCACGCTCTTCCTTAGACTTAGCCAACTTATGAATATCAATGCCTTCAGCAATAATATCAAGGATTTTCATGCGTCCATTAAGACTAGCTTGAGGATCTTGAAAAATCATCTGAGCTGTCTTACGGAAATCATGAAGATCTTTTCCTTTTAAACTTGATATCTCATTACCTGAAAAGGTAATAGTACCCGAATCAATATCAGAAAGTTTTAAAACAGAACGCCCAATGGTTGTTTTACCTGATCCAGATTCGCCAACTAGGCCAAAAATTTCGCCCTCATAGATATCAAAGCTAACGTCATCAATAGCCTTAACTTCATTTGATTTTCCTTTATTAAAAGTTAGAGACACATTTTTTAGTTCTACTAACTTTTTACGTTCTTGTGTCATCTTATTTCTCCTTCATCTTTGACCATTTTTCCCATCGTTTCAATATTGGTGAAGGAGGGGTTACTTTAGGAGCTCGTTCATCTAAGAGCCATGTTGCTGCAAAATGCGTATCTGATACTTTAAACATTGGCGGTTCTTCCTGATAATCAATATCTAAAGCAAAGACATTTCGAGCAGCAAAGGCATCACCTTTAGGAGGATAAAGCAAATCTGGAGGAGTTCCTGGAATAGCTTCTAGGCTGCCAGATTCTGTTTCTGTTGTAGGCATAGAGTTAAGAAGTCCCCATGTGTATGGGTGTTGCGGATTATAGAAAACCTCATCCACAGTCCCATATTCCACAATTTTACCAGCATACATAACCGCCACACGATCAGCCATCCCAGCGACAACACCCAAGTCATGAGTAATAAAAATAATGGATGAATCACGCTCTTCTTGGATTTTTTTCATCAGATGAAGAATTTGTGCTTGAATCGTAACATCTAAAGCTGTAGTAGGCTCATCAGCAATCAAAATTTCAGGATCTGCAGCTAGAGCAATAGCAATTACTGCTCTTTGACGCATTCCTCCTGACCATTGGTGAGGGTAGTCATTTATATGTTCTTCGGCATTAGGTATCCCAACATCTTTCATTAATTGTAAAGCCATATCTAAGGCTTCTTTCTGAGATACTTTGGTATGAGTCATGATAGGCTCAGCAATTTGGCGCCCAATTTTCATAGTAGGGTCAAGACTGGTCATGGGATCTTGAAAAATCATAGCAATATCATTTCCACGAACTTTAACCCAATCTTCCTCCTTCAAGGCTTGCATATCACGCCCTTTAAAGGTAATGTCTCCAGTTACCTTAGCGTTTTTGTCTGATAGACCCATTAGCGTCCTTGTCGTTACAGATTTTCCTGAACCAGACTCACCAACAATTGCCAGTGTCTCACCTTTTTTCAAGTCAAAATTGACATCACGAATCGCTTTTACTTCTCCAGCGTAAGTATGAAAATTAACATGGAGATTTTTTACACTTAAAATCGTTTCTTTCATCATTATTACGCTCCTATTAGTTTTCTTTGTTAGATTTAGGGTCAAATGCATCACGCAAGCCGTCCCCTAAAAGAATGAAGGCAAGAGAGATAAAAACAAGAGCCAAGGCAGGAATTACCACCTGATAAGGGTAGTATTGAAGATTCTCAGAAGCATCCGTAATCAACGAACCTAAAGAAGCTGTTGGTGGCTTAACCCCCAAATTGATAGCTGATAGAACCGCCTCGTACATAATAGCACTTGGAACGGTCATCATAATTTGAACAATAATGATACCTGAAATATTTGGTAAAACATGTTTAAAAGCTATCTTGAAGTTATTTTCACCCAAAGCACGTGAGGCTAAAACAAATTCACGTTCTCGGTAGGATAGGGTCAAATTACGGACTTGACGCGCCATAGACGTCCATCCGACAATGGCAATTGAGATAATGATTGACAACACACCACTACCCAAGAGAAGCCCTAACATCGTTACTATGACCAAGTTAGGGATAGATGAGATAACCTCAATAACACGTTGCATGAAGAGGTCAATTTTCCCACCTAAGAAACCTGACACCAGACCATAGGTTACTCCAATAATCAAATCAATTAAAGTAGCAACGATGGCAATTAAGAGAGAGATACGTATACCAACAATCACACGTTTCGCTAAGCTACGTCCTAGATTGTCAGTTCCCAAAATAAATTTATCGTCTTTTGGAACTGATTGATCAGAGTACACATCATTAGGCTCCGTATTACCTGAAAAGACAATACTACCATTCCAGAATGGTAAGCTATCTGATAGTTTAGGTGGTAAATTACGATATGTCTTAACTTCACCACCATTAAAACTATTAGCATCCTTGGCATTAACAAAGAAATTTGAGCCAATCGAAAAGACCAGTAGAATGGCTAAAAACCAAAGGGATATGGTCGCCAGTTTATTTTTTTTCAGACGTCTCCAAGCATCTTGTGTAAAAGAGAGAGTCGGTTTTTCAATTTTTTCTTGTGATTCAGTATTTCCAGCACCAACAAGTTTGAATAGTTGTTTTTCTTCCATGATACTCTCCTTACTTCAGACGGACACGTGGATCCACGAAACTAGTAATGATATCTGTCAATAGGATAGCTACCATAAGCATAACGGCATAAACGATAGTGGTTCCCATAATGACAGGATAATCTTTTGTTGGAATAGAGGTAACAAACTGTTGACCAATCCCAGGAATTGAGAAAATCTGCTCTATAAGTGCTGAACCTGTTAGAATATTAGCAGCCATTGGACCGATTAAGGTAAGAACAGGAATCATTGAATTGCGATAGGCGTGTCGATTACTAATTTGACGTGTTGTCAACCCCTTAGCCCTAGCTAGTTGAATATAATCAGTATTCATGGTTTCAATCATTTCACTACGAAAAAAACGGGTGACTTGAGCAAATACTGGAATAGCAAGAGCTAAAGTAGGTAAAATCGTTTGGCTAAATGAGCCCCATCCAGATAAAGGAAGAACTCCCCACTTAAATCCAAGGTAATCCAAAAGCAGAAGACCGATAATAAATGATGGCACTGAAATACCGAGTGTTGATAGCACGCTCAAGATATTATCAATCCAGTTATTTTTATTACGTGCTGACACTGCTCCCACAAAAAGACCAGCTAAAACCCCAACAACAAGGGCTTGAATACCCAATTGCGCTGAAACTGCCAAACGTTGACTAATCATCATGCTAACAGGCTGATTCGCAGACTGATAACTTGTTCCTAAATCACCGTGCAGGACATTCCAAAGATATTGCAAATACTGTTGCCATACAGGCTTATCTAAGCCATATTGCTTATTCATAACCGCAATCATATCATTCGTTAATTTGGGATTATTGAATGGTGACCCCGGCATAACTTGCATTAAGAAGAAAGATAGAGTGACAACCACCCATAAGGTAACTAGCAAAATAGCTATCCTTTTCAATAAATATTTCGTCATAAAATTTCCTTTATGTAACAACGAAAGAAGCTGGGACTAAAGCCGCCAGCTTCTTAGTTCATTTTGTGATAAACGTACATACAGTAGCTGATGAATGTTCTACTTTACTCTGTCATTATAATGATAGCAACTATTTATCTTTATAAGCATAGGTGAAGTCAACATCAAGACCAGTTGAGTTACGTACAAGTCCTTTAATTGAAGGATTTTGTAAACCTTTTGTAAATCGGAAGTAAACCGGATTATACATTGCTTCATCATAAAGTGCTTTTTCAGCAGCTTTATAATCATTTGCAGCAGCTGTTGGATCTAATGCATCAGCCGAAATAGCTTTTTCATAGGCTGCATCGTATGTAGAGCTATTTGCCTTACCATAGTTATAAGATGAATTTGAAGTGAACAAGCCATAGAATGTTGATCCTTCTGGATAGTCACCACCCCAATTGACTAGAGCGACATCAAAGTTTTGATTTTTGGTATCTTCAATACGTTGTTTAAATGTCACAAATTTTTCTTCAACAGTCAAACCAGGAAGAGCTTTTTCCCAAGTTTCTTTAATGTAATCAACTGCAGCTTTAGCAGCAGGTGTATCTGAATCTGCTGTAATTGTCAATTTCAAGTCGCTTAAACCAGCTTCAGCAAGACCTTCTTTAAAGAGCTTAGCTGCTTCTTCCTTGTTGTAGCTATAGCCAGGTGCCACATATTTAGATAAATCAGTACCATCAGGTAATTTTTCCAATCCAGTAGGTACAAGACTAGTTGCTGGAACTGAACCCGTATCAACCGCAGCTTCGACAATACCTTTACGGTCAGTAGCAAGGTTGAGAGCTTGACGGATTTTAAGATTATCTAGACCTTTAACTTTACCAGTTTCATTATAGGTCATATAAGCTGTTGTTGCTTCTGGAACTGTAACAACATCTTTGTTCTTTTTATTTGAGTTAAAAATTGCTGACGTATTTGAAATATTTGCAAAGTCAAGTTGACCTTGTTTATACATTTGGACGGCTGTATCAGGTTTTTTAACCGTTTGAATATTGATTGTCTTTGTTTTAACATGCTTAGCATCCCAATAATTGTCATTTTTGACAAGTTTGAAGCTACCACTTGTACCATTCCAATTTTCAACTTTAAAAGGTCCAGAATAAATTTGTTTGTCAGACTTCGTTCCATATTGTTTTCCAGCCTTCTCTACAAATTCCTTATGTTGTGGGACAAAGTTTGAGAATGACAAAAGACTCTTGAATTGTGGAGAAGGATTTGACAAGGTAAAGATAACTTTATTTCCCTCAGCCTTAACACCTAATTCATCAACACTCTTCTTACCAGCAATAATATCTGCAGCATTAACAAGGTGAGAATCTGAAGTAAGGTAAGCATACTCAGAAGCTGTAGCAGGATCAACCATACGTTGCCAAGTATAGACAAAGTCCTCAGCAGTAATCTTAGTACCATCTGAATACTTCAAGCCATCTCTAAGAGTCGCTGTATAAGTTAAACCATCGGCTGACACATCAACCTTTTTAGCCAAATCAGGTTGCAACTTCCCATCTTTATCAACACGAAGTAAGTTACTTTCTGAGTTCCCAATCGCCAAGGCTGAATAGTGATCTGAATTTTTAGAAATATCAAGAGTCAATATTTCAGTAGGGGTGTACCAATTAATTTCATCTTTACTTGAGGTTGATTTTGAGCCACAAGCAGCAAGAAGTGTTGCAGAAGCCAAAGCAATTACTCCAACAGCTACAATACTCTTAAAGTTACGTTTCTTAATCATAATTATAAGAAACCTCCTCCAATCAAAAATTTACTTTCGTGTATAATTATACCTTAAAATAGCCTAAAGTAAAGACCTAATTCTGAATAATTCGACAATTCAGTTATTTTGTCTCGAAAAAGACTCGAAATATCCAAAAAATGACGCATCTATAACTCTTGTCCACTACACATAAACGTTTTACAATCAATCCAAACAAAAAAGGCTAAGAGATATATCTTAACCTTATAGTATTTTGAACCAATTTCTCAGTTTACTCTGTATTTATACACAAGCTTACTTCTTACCCAACTGATCCTTCCATTTCATAACTAATCAAGCGGTTAAGCTCAACAGCATATTCCATTGGAAGTTCTTTGGTAAATGGTTCCACAAATCCCATGACAATCATTTCAGTTGCTTCTTGTTCTGAAAGTCCACGGCTCATGAGGTAGTAGAGCTGTTCTTCAGAAATCTTAGAAACTTTAGCTTCGTGTTCAAGGGCAACTTGTGAGTTATGGATTTCGTTAAATGGGATAGTGTCTGATTTAGACAAGTCATCCATCAAGATGGTATCACATTCGATGTGAGATACCGATTTCTTAGAATCCTTGTTGAAAGTGACTTGTCCACGGTAGTCAACCTTACCACCGTTACGAGCGATTGATTTAGAAACAATAGATGATGATGTATGCGGTGCATTGTGAATCATCTTAGCCCCTGTATCTTGGTGTTGACCTGCATTGGCGAAGGCAATTGAAAGCATGGTACCACGCGCACCTTCTCCATCAAGGTAAACAGATGGGTACTTCATAGTGACTTCGGCCCCAAGGTTACCATCAATCCACTCAACAGTCGCATTTTTCTTAGCGGTAGCACGTTTAGTTACCAAGTTGTAGACGCTATCTGACCAGTTTTGGATAGTTGAGTAGCGCATGTAGGCACCATCAAGTGCAAAGATTTCAACAATGGCTGCATGAAGGCTAGCCGTTGTGTATGTTGGCGCTGTACATCCTTCAACATAGTGAACGCTGGCACCTTCATCAACGATGATAAGGGTACGTTCAAACTGGGCAGTCGCTTCGTTATTGATACGGAAGTAGGTTTGAAGCGGAATATCCACCTTGACGCCTTTAGGTACATAAATAAAGGTACCACCTGACCAGAAGGCAGAATTAAGGGCCGCAAATTTATTGTCTGTTGGCGGAACCAGTTTTGAGAAGTACTTCTTGAAGAGCTCTGGATGCTCTTTAAGAGCTGAGTCCGTATCTGTAAAGATAATACCCAACTTGTCATACTCTTCTTTCATGTTGTGGTAAACCACTTCTGATTCATACTGAGCTGAGGCTCCAGCAAGATAGGCACGCTCTGCTTCTGGGATACCAATACGTTCAAAAGTTTCCTTGATTTTCTCAGGAACGTCTTCCCAGTCACGAGCAGGTTTGTCTGATGCTTTTTGGAAATATGTCAAGTCATCAAAGTTGAGGGCAGAAAGATCTGGTCCCCACTCTTGCATGGCCATTTTGTTAAAGGTTTCCAATGATTTCAAGCGGAATTCAAGCATCCACTCAGGCTCCCCTTTTTCAGCAGACATGGCACGGACCACGTCTTCACTGATTCCTTTTCCTGTTGAAAAGACTGGTGTCACATCATCATGGAAACCGTATTTATATTCCCCAAGATCAATGGGTTTTGGTTCTACTTTTTCATTTGTTTCAGTCATAGTATTTTCCTTTATTAAAGGTTTGATTCATTTTCTTTATTTAAGACTTGAGCAAAGAGGATAATTACTCCATTGCCTCCTAGAGCTCACTTCTCTCTATAGCCTTTTTAAGGGCATTCCAAGAGAGCGTTGCACATTTGATACGTTGTGGAAATTTAGAGACCCCCGCCAAAAGCTTGGCTTCGCCTAGCTTATCTTCATCTTTATGTTCCCCTTGAATCATAAGAGAGAAAATCTCCGCTAGTTCCAAAGCCTCGTCCTTGGTTTTTCCAATAACTGCATCCGTCATCATACTTGATGAAGCTGTAGAAATGGTACAACCATCACCAGCAAAGGCAATGTTTTCAATCACGTCACCATCAAATTTGACTGACAGATTGATAACATCTCCACAAGTCGGATTATTCAGTTGAAGTTGCTCCACATCAGGCAGAACACCATGATGGTGAGGGCTCTTAGAGTGATCGGCCACAACAGCCATATATAAACTATCTAGTCTAGAGAGTGCCATTGAAAAACTCCTTCGTCGCAAGGATTGCCTCTACAAGCTTGTCACAATCCTCTTTAGTATTGTAAATATAGAAGCTTGCTCGGGCAGCTGATGAGATTCCTAAATGATTAATTAAAGGCTGAGCACAGTGGTGACCCGCACGCACTGCCACTCCTTCATAGTCGAGAGCAGTCGCCACATCATGAGGATGAAGCCCGTCAATATTAAAGGCAATAACACCTGCATGCTGGCTAGGATCTTCTGGACCGTAGACTGTCAATCCCTCAATCTCTTGAAGTTTAGGCAATACATAGTCTACCAACTCTTGCTCATAAGCATGAACATTTCCCATGCCTAAACCAGAGAGGTAGTCTACAGCAGCACCAAGAGCAATAGCCCCCGCAATGTTAGGTGTACCAGCCTCAAATTTCCAAGGTAGTTCCTTCCAAGTGGCTTCTTGTTCATAAACAAAATCAATCATCTCACCACCGAATTCAATAGGATTCATCTGGTTGAGAATCTCTTCTTTGCCATAGAGGACCCCAATCCCTGTTGGACCTAACATCTTATGTCCAGAAAGGGTGAAGAAATCACAATCCAAATCCTGAACATCAGTAGTCATGTGGGGCGTCGATTGGGCACCATCCACCACCATATAGGCACCAACTTGGTGGGCAAGCTTGGCAATTTCTTTGACAGGATTGATGCAGCCTAAAACGTTAGAAACCTGAGCTAGGCTGACAAATTTTGTCTTTTCAGTAATCTTGTTGGCCAAATCTTCCATATCCAATTGGCCATCTTTCAAGTAGGCATATACAAGTTTAGCCCTCGCCTTCTTACAAGCTTCCTGCCAAGGTATGATATTAGAGTGGTGTTCCATAATTGAAATAACCACCTCATCTCCTGGCTCAAGAACCTGCTCTGCAAAACGACCAACCCAGTTAAGACCAGTTGTCGTTCCACGTGTAAAGAGGACCTCTTTGGTTGATTTCGCATTGATAAACTGACGAAACTTTTCACGACTAGCTTCGTAAGCAGCTGTTGCACGCTCAGCCAAAGTATGCACACCACGGTGAACATTGGCATTGTCCTCATGATAGTAGGTCATGAGAGCGTCCAAAACTACTTGAGGCTTCTGGGTCGTTGCTGCATTATCCAAGTATACCAAAGGTTCATCATTAACTACCTGATCTAAAATGGCAAAATCTTGTCGAATCTTATAGGCATCTAAAGCTGACATCTTATCTCCCTATCTAGATATATCATAGGTTAGACTATCTGCGTCGATAGTTCCTAACGTTTGTTTAGTTTTGTATCAGTTACAGAAATCATCTCATCACGCACTTCCTTAACTGGGATTTCAGTGATAACTGCTCCCAAGAAACCGCGAATAACCAAGCGTTCTGCAGTGTCTTGATCAAGTCCACGACTCATAAGGTAGTACATATCCTCTGGATCCACCTGACCGATTGAAGCAGCGTGTCCTGCTGTAACTTCATTTTCATCAATCAAAAGGATTGGGTTCGCATCTGAACGGGCTTTATCAGAAAGCATAAGCACACGGCTTTCTTGTTGTGCATCAGCACCCTTAGCACCTTTGACAATGTGACCAATACCATTGAAGGTCAAAGTACCGCGTTCCAAAATAACACCATGTTGTAGGATATGTCCCACAGAGTTGTTACCATAGTTAGTCACACGAGTATCAATCCCTTGCACCTGACGACCTGATGAAAGACCAATAACTTTAAGGTTGGCATGACTTCCATTGCCAATCAAGTCGCTATCAAAGTCAGCAATAACATTGCCCTCGTTCATGATGCCGAGAGCCCAGTCAATGCTTGCATCACGACCAATACGGCCACGACGACTAATATAAGTTGTGACATTTTCACCCAAACGGTCAATAGCCGCAAACTTAACTTGTGCACCATCTTGAGCAATAACTTCCACAGAAATGTTGGCACTAGCTTTTTCAGTAGCTTCACCTAGCGTTTCAAAACGCTCAAGGTAAGTCAATTTACTGTTTTTACCAGCTACAATCAAAACGTGCTTGTTAAAGGGCACATTTGAAGTTCCATCTTGGTAAAAATAGCTTTCAACTGGCAAGTCAATTTCAACATTATCTGGTACATAAAGAACCGCTGCACTATTGAAATAGGCATAGTTATAAGCTGCTAATTTGTCCTCATCGTAGGCTACAGCCTTACCAAAGAAGGCTTCAACGACTTCTGGGATTTCCTCAAGAGCAGTCGTCAGGTCTGTGAAGACCACACCTTGGCTAATCAAGTCAGCTGGCAATTGTTCAAGAACAGTATTTGTTCCTACTTGAACCAACTTAGGATTGTTTCCAAGCGCTGTAAAGTCAGGCACATTTGCTGATGGTTCATTTTCAGCAATCGTTCCATCGCCTAGGTTCCAACGGTGGAATTTAACACGCTCAATTTTCGGAAGAGCCAAGCTGTCAAGCTTATCAAAAGCTGCTTGACGAAGGTCTTGCAACCAGAGTGGCTCTGCTTTTGCTTGTGAAAAAGCGATAATAGATTCTTTTGACATAGGTTACTCCTTTTCTAGTTATTTCGAGTAACAGACTTACGCTTCTTCGTGGTACTCGTAACCGAGCTCTTCAGCGATTTTCGCATAACCTTCTTGCTCAAGACGAGCAGCCAATTCAGGGCCACCTGAAAGAACCACTTTACCTTCCATCATTACGTGTACAACATCTGGAGTGATGTAGTTCAAGAGACGTTGATAGTGAGTGATAATCATAGCACCAAAGCCTTCACCACGCATAGCGTTAACCCCTTTTGAAACCACTTTAAGAGCATCAATATCAAGACCTGAGTCAATCTCGTCAAGAAGAGCAAACTTAGGTTCCAACATAAGCAACTGAAGAATTTCGTTACGTTTCTTCTCACCACCTGAGAAACCTTCGTTAAGGTAACGCTCAGCCATTTCTTCACGCATACCAAGTAATTCCATCTTTTCATCCAATTTAGTGATGAAATCAAGGACAGAAATCTTTTCGTCATCTTCTTTACCAGCATTCATAGCCGCACGGATAAACTCAGCATTTGTAATCCCTGGGATTTCAGCTGGATATTGCATAGCAAGGAAAAGACCTAGGCGTGCACGTTCATCAACTTCCAAGTCAAGGATACTTTCACCATCAAAAAGGATGTCCCCTTCTGTGATTTCATAATTTGGGTTACCCATGATAGCAGCCGAAAGGGTAGATTTACCAGTTCCGTTAGGACCCATAATAGCAGCAATCTCACCAGTTTTAAGAGTCAAATTAAGACCCTTCAAGATTTCTTTATCTTCAACAGAAACATGAAGATTTTTGATTTCAAGTACAGACATTGTATACTCCTTTTTCCATATATACAGCAAGCAGGTGCTCGCTAATTTGCATTATTTTTTTGAAAATAGTCTTGCTATTTTCTGGAAAATAAAAAGAGAACTTCCATTTTCCTTAATTAGAATCATTATAACAAAAAAGCCATTGCTTGGCTTTTCAAATGTTTATTTTTTTCGACCTTGCTTCCATTTCAACATGATTGCTTGGCGATAATCACTATTCCCGATAAATTTTAGGAAATTGAAGAGAGGTGTTCGACCAACGCCCCAAATCTCAAGCCCTTCAATCAGAATTTCCATTCCCAAAATCAAACTCAGAAGTAAGAGAATACCACCGAGACGACTGGAAACATTTAATAAGAGGGCAATCAATGAAAAGAGGATAGCGATGGCATAAACCACCAGAACTGCTCCTCGATGAGTGAACCCCATAGCTAAAAGACGATGATGCAAATGCATCTTATCAGCTTCCATAGCTGAGCGCCCTGACAACTTACGGCGGACAATAGCCACCACTGTGTCAACAATAGGCACTCCAAGGATAATAACAGGTGACAAAATAGCCACTGCTGTCGCATTTTTCAACCCTTGTAATGACAAGACACCAATCATAAAGCCAATAAAGAGCGCCCCTGTATCACCTAGATAGATAATCGCTGGATGATAATTGTAAGGGAAAAATCCCATAATGGCAGCCACTAAGACAAAGATGGTCATGGTCAAAAAAATATCAGTATCATAGAGGAAGAAATAAGAAATCACCCCCATAGTCATCAGGGAAATGATAGAAACTCCTCCAACCAATCCATCCAAACCATCAATCAGATTAATGGCATTGGTGATAGCCGCAATCCATAACACTGTTAGAATAAAGGTCAAGACTGGTCCAAACTGAATCATGGGCCCGCCAAAAGGTATCTTAAAGCTATCAAATTGAAAATCCGTAAAAGCCCAAACAATGACAGCTCCCATAACAATACCGAGCATCTTAGGCAAAGGTTTTAATTCAAAGATATCATCAATGAAACCTGTCAATGCCACAATAGCACCACCCCCAACAACCGGTAGGATGTATCTTAAATAAGAAATATGCCAGACATCCTTCTGAATAATCATAGGCATAAATACCAAGGTCGCCAGTACAAAGGCCAAGAAAATAGCTAGACCACCAGCACTCGGCATTGGCTTTTTATTGATACGTCTTGCATTTGGATGATCAACCGCTCCGACTCGAAAGGCCAAAGAGCGCACCAGTGGAGTTCCCACAATGGCAATCAAAAATGTCCCAATCAAGACAAAGATATAATTAATGGTCCAAGGCATGTCCTAGCTCCATTTCGTTGCTTGTAATACCGATAAGGCGTCCTCTTCCATCAAGATTGTTGCATGCTCTTGTAGATAGGGACGTGTTCGGTCTGCCACATTCGCATATTCAAGAAAACGCGCATACATATTGTTCGCGTAATAGTCAGGCTCATCAGCCAAGTAAAGAAGGATAGTCATATAGTAGATATCACCAAGTTTATAAAGTTCAGAACCTTCCACTGGCACATCCTTCAAACCTTGCGTAAAGGTTACTACTTGATCAAAGTCAGAGAAAGCCAAGACATAGTGAGTATAATCTTCACGAATAGTTTCCTCAGCCACTTCCTTAGCCGGCTCTGTCATAGTCTTATCAACCTCTTCCAAGGCCTTTTCAATCTCTTCGAGCTTATGGTGAGCTTCAATATCTCCCTTGTCCATAAAGTTACCCTCAAGAGCTTTGAGGAATTCTTCTGGAGAAAGTCCTGAATAGTCATCCATATCTGACAAATCATTGAAATCAAGGTCTTCCTTAAGGTCTGATTTAGTCACAAAAACATCCACACGATCCTTGCGTGGCGTGACACGGAAGCTCAGCATCCCACTATTTTTAAAGTTATCAGGCAAGTCCAACTCATCCATGACAGTATAGAAAAATTCCTCTGTTTTTTCCTGGGGAATCAAGAAATCTTTCAGCTCCATACCATGTTCTTCAAGATCTTCCATGGTAATCATGATTTTTAGAGTTGTCTCGCTTATTTGTTTCATTTCCATATGTAAAAACCTCGCACGAGTAGTTATTTCATTATACTAGAAAAGCAAAGAGATAGCAATTTCTGAGCAAGTTTAGGTCTTATTTTAGGAAGCTTTTCTAAAAATTCTCTAATGCTAGCAAAGACCTGATTTTTCCTATTTATAGCCGTCATCTATCCTAGAAAGGAGTACAATAAAGGTGAATATATAGTTGGATGTGATGACCATGACTGCCTATAAAAAAGATGGATTCGAGCTAGCATTGCTGAAGGGATAACGAGTTTTTTGACGCTCTCTCTACTTGTCAGGGCAACCTCATCACGTAAACAAATCTACCTTTCTTACGGGAATAATCGTTGCCATCATTCTGGCAACTGCCCCCATTTACGATGATAACCGTTTGTCACTCACACAACAAACACTCCTTCACTTCTCAATCATGTACGTTAGCATCCTTCCAATTCTCTGTTTATCCGGATGGTATCCCTTGCATAATGTCATAGACTTCTTGAAAATCCTAGCGAGTTTCTTAGCTTGCGGACTGGTCCTTTGGACACTAGCTTATCTTATCTTTTTTCAAGTTTTGATAGCGTTCGTTCATATACAGTCCCTTTTGAGGGGCTGATTCAGGTTCATCAGCGTAGTAAACCTTGATTTCCTGTTGAAAGTCTGCCTGTGTTTTCTGATGTTTGATATGGTGAAAACGATAACACCAGCCGTCAGGATGTGTGTAGCTATCCTCCTTGTCATCATAGTGCCAATTTCCTAAGTTTCTAGCTGACTGTTTATCCCCTCTCTTCTGTTCCTGATCAAACATGGCATACTTAATCAGATACTTCACCTCCTTTTCATCTAAACGAAGGAGGTTCTCTTCACTTCCATACCCAGCATCTGCGACAACTGTCTTCAATTCATGCGGATAGGTTTCAAGTAAGGGGAGAAGAGTCTTGGTGTCTGTCGGATTTGAGAAGACATCATAGTGAAGAACAAATTGATTTTCAGTAGCGATTTGAAGATTGTAGCCAGGTTTGAGTTGGCCATTCTTCATATGGTCTTCTTTCATCCGCATAAAAGTGGCATCTGGATCAGTTTTGGAAAAGCTGTTACGCCCTTCAAATGTCTCCTGATAGCTCTCATATTTTTCAGCACGTACTGAAAAATCCTCCTTGACTTTACGCAAGACTTTCTTGAGTTTCCGACGGCTGGGTTTTACGTTCATCCTTCCCTTTAAAGGGTGTCTCCTCAATGTCTTACCTAGCAGATATCTTGACAGAAGCTGGTTTTCAACAAGTTCGAACTTATATTCAAAGTGAAAATATCATTCTTGAAAGTGACTTAGCCCTAAAAGAAATACGAGAACAGGTTCATGCTCTAATAAAGGAAAAAATTGGTACTGACTTAAAAATGGTAATCAAGAATAAAAGTGATTTTACAAAAATTGTCCAAGAAAACCCGTTTGGAGAACACTATCTTTATGACCGTATACACGTAATTTTTTACCAAGAATCTATTCAAAGTCTCCCTTTAGAAAAATTAATTACGGTGAATAAGAAATTTGTATCGGTAACCATTGTATTTACCCCTATCTCCCTAGAACTACAAAACAAAAGAAACTTAATACCAACTATCTTGAAAAGCTTTTTAATATATTAATGTAGATTTGACTATGCGAAAACTGAATGTAGTAGAAAAATTATTAAGCAAGTAGTATTTGAATTTAGAAAAAATCGGAAGAATACTCCTCCGATTTTATTTTGATTGAGTTTGGACATACTGTGCAATGACATCTGATGTGTACTGGGATGTACCAGGTCCAAACTTGTCAATATTTTCCTTGAACTCTGGGTTGTAGACGTAGCCTTTACCGATATGTCCGAAGACTTCAATAGAGCAGTCAAATCCATAAGTACGAATGGCTTGCAAGAGCTTGGCAGCTTGCTCTTGGTTTTCAGTTGCTGTTACTGGCAGACCAGCTTGAAGGTTTTGTGCCAAGGATTGAAAAACTTGGTTAAAGGCAACCGTAGACTCATCTTCACGACCTTTTTGGCGTTCTAGGGCTTGGTCCATGACTTCTTGACCATATTTTTCTACCGCTTCTTGGTGGTATTTTTGATTGTCTTGGTAACTAAATCCAGTGAATTTTTCTTCAATAGTCATTTTTCTTTCTCCTTTTTGATCTTGAATGGTTTTTTTCAAGGTGGAAATCAAGGTATCCAGATGTTGCCTTTCTCGAGTCAAACACTCCAACTGCTTAGTCAAATGAGGCAACAAGTCAGTCCTTTCTTCCTTTAATAGCTCTGCTATTTTTTCTAAAGAAAAGCCTAGATATTTATAGTAAAGAATGACCTGAAGGCGTTCCAAATCCTCTTTACTATAGGTTCGATAGCCGTTCTCTGACTTTAAAGGGATCAGGAGTCCTATCTTATCGTAGTGGTGCAGGGTCTTGACAGAGACACCTGAAAGCTGCGCAGCTTCTTTGATATGGTACATGATTTCCTCCTTACAAGGATAGTATAAACCCTCCCCTTAGGTTAGAGTCAAGTTTTTTTGCGAAAAAATTTTAACTTTTTGGCAAAGGTGTGAAAACTTGAAAATGGTTTTCTTGACAGACCTCAGAAAACATGATGGGATAGTCAAGTCTAGCAATCAAACAGAAGGCTCATAAAGAGCCATTGAGAGAAGGCTATTTGACAACTCAAGCAGCCTTTTCTTATTCTAAAAAAGGAGATTGGAGTTTAACTATGTCAAAAAAATCGCAATGGGGCTCGAAACTTGGCTTTATTCTAGCATCTGCTGGCTCAGCCATCGGGCTTGGTGCCGTTTGGAAGTTTCCCTACATGACTGCTGCCAACGGTGGGGGAGATTTTTTACTGGTCTTTCTCATTTCCACTATTGTATCCAAGACGCAAGCAAGTTTAACGAGACCTTGCTTGTTTTTATTTAACAAAGGCGCTATTTTCTCAAACTGCCATCCTCCTTTCAAAATACTATTTAGACCGTTTTTGACAAAGATTTTTAAAGTGTTATAATATGAATGAATAGAAATTTTAATTCATTCACAAAAGGAGAAGGTCATGGACAAAAAAGCTGAATTATTGGCTGAGGCTAGGCAGGTGTTTGCTGAGAAGGGCTATAAAAAGACGAATATTTCAGATATTACCAAGCGTGTCGTCATGGCCGTTGGCTCCTTTTATAAGTATTATGAGTCCAAGGAAGCTATTTTTTTAGAGGTTTATGTAGCGGAGAATAACCGCATACGTGAGGAAACCATGCAGCGTGTAGATTGGCAAGGTGAACCTGAGGCAGTCGTTGAACAGCTTTTTGCAGTCACTTTTGAGTTGATTTCGCCTAATAAAATTTTGGCTGAGTGGAGCAAACCGGGGATTTCTCAGATCTTGCACGACTACTATAATCAGGATGCTGGTCGCGCGGCCAATGCTTTTCATCAGTTTCTGATTCAGACTTTCAGCCAGCGCTTGCAGGAGAAGGGCTTTTCACAGGAGGAAGTCGCCCAAATCATGAAGGCTTACGATTTGATATACTACATTGACATGCATGTTACAGAGCAGGATTTTCCAGGCTATTTTGAGAGTATCGAGACCTTGGTGAAATATTTTTTAAAGGGAATTTTTTCAAAATAATAAAAGTTCCTTTTCTTGAAGATTTGTATGAATGAACTATTTTAAATATTCATTCATATTAAAAAAAGGTGATTGATATGTCAGACACTTTAAAAATAGAAGGGAGATGAATCCGATTAAACAAGAAAAAAGTAATTCTTTTTTTAAATGAATCATGCATTCAGAATAGGAAGTGAGGAAAATAATGAGCAAACAAGGAGGATATACGATGAGTGGGATGACTATTTTGGGTATCTGTATGATAGTAATAGGTATTTTGATTGTTTCCTATGGTGGAGTGACGGTTGGTTTTAGTTTTAGTTTGGACTTTCAGAGCTTTTTATTGGGTGGGTTGATTGTTGCCCTTCTTGGGATGGCTTTGATTCCAGATTTTCCGCTTGCTTATAAAGTAGGTGGCTTGGCTTTAGTAAGCTTATTATCTATTGTCTATATTCATAGTATGCCAAATGATTTTGAGTTTATGATGAAACTTATTGCGGATGTAGTAATCTTAGGGCTTTCAACTTGGATTATGATGTTGTTTTTGAGAAAGTAGGAGAAAGATATGATTGTTGTCTATGATTCTAATACAGGAGTTGGCAAACGGTTTGCAGAATCGTTGGGCTACCCGACACAAAGCATCAAGGAAAAGTTGGAAGAACCCTGTATTCTCATTACTCGAAATGCATGGGCTGGGAAAATTCCTTGGTCAAGCAAACGCTTCATCAAGAAATACTCAAACCTGATTAAAGGTTTTGTCAATAATGGGGATTCGGTTAAGCATGTCGGACCTTTTGCGGGGCGACAGCTTTGATTATCGACAAATATGGGCTACCGCACATCTGCGATATTGACCGAGGTGACAAGGAAGCGGACATCAAACTTGTGCAGGAATACTTGGCTAAACTCTAAGTACGGATTATTTGTATGATAAATCTCTCGGAAAGGATGGGTGATAATGACTCATCCTTTTAAGATGACAAAAATGTAAGTTTAAAGCTTAAAATGAAAAGTTATTCGATGGTAGCGAGACGGGGAATTTTGTATCATATAGGTGTAAGGAAAAACAAATCAAAAATAATATCCAAATAAAAGGAGGCCCCACTATGAAAACAAATCTCTTCAACCATAAACAAAAGACACCAATGGCGCAGAAGATTTCCAAAGAAGAAATCGAAAAAAACAGACTGGGCTGTGCATCAGTCCAGTATTATTTCTGGCTACAATATAGTCATTAAGAGGCTGATGCAGTAAAGGTGGTGGGATGAGAGTGGAACAGAAATCGGTAATTCGTTAGAATTCGATTTCGTCGTCCCACCTCCGAACAGTTGAGTAGGGCTGTAAAAGCTGATGAAATCAGCCTAGTAGAGCCCACTCAACCACTGCGTCTTGCTCGACAATCCAAAGACGATTGAGAGGCTAGGACTTTTGTTCCAGGCTCCGTCCCGCCACCTTTTGCCCAAATGGAACTGAAAGTTTAGAGAGGCCCACTTGCAAAGCAAGCCAAATCATACAGCCAGCTCCCTCTAAGTGAACATCAGATTTTAACTGGAAGAACGCTAAGTGACAAAAATGTAAGATTAGCGTCCCAAATGAAAGATTAGCCTATGAAAACTTATCGGGCTTTTCGGTGTGATAATTGTATCATTTTTAGTTTGCTTTCAGTAGGGGGTAGCAGCTCAGGTAAACTTAGAGCAGAGCTAGCTAATAAAGTATTGAAAGATAAGCTAAATAACCATTTTACACATAAATAAAAAGAGGTTCAAGTATGACATTATTAGACGTACAACACGTAAAAAAAATTTATAAAACCCGCTTTCAGGGCAGCCAAGTAGAGGCACTGAAGGACATTCACTTTACGGTAGAAAAAGGCGAGTATGTGGCCATCATGGGAGAATCAGGCTCCGGGAAGTCCACCCTGCTCAACATCCTGGCCATACTGGACAAGCCGACTGAAGGACGCGTCTTTCTCAACGGAACTGATACGGCAACCATCAAAAATAGTCAGGCTTCTAGCTTCCGACGGGAGAAATTAGGCTTTGTCTTTCAGGACTTCAACTTGCTAGACACCCTGTCGGTCAAGGATAATATTCTCCTGCCGCTGGTTCTCTCTCGTCGTCCCATTACTGAGATGATGCAAAAGCTAGTCACGACCTGCAATGAGCTGGGGATTAACAAGCTACAAGAGAAGTTTCCTTATGAGATTTCCGGTGGTCAGAAGCAACGGGTGGCAGTAGCACGCGCCATTATCACAGAGCCTGAGATTTTGCTGGCGGATGAGCCTACAGGAGCTTTGGATTCCAAATCTTCAGCTGCTCTCTTGGATGTCTTTGACGACATCAATGACCAGGGCCAGACCATTCTCATGGTGACCCACTCGACTTCAGCTGCCAGTCGGGCCAAGCGGGTGCTCTTTATCAAGGACGGGATTCTTTACAATCAAATTTTCCGCGGCAACAAGACCGAGCGGCAGATGTTCCAAGAGATTTCTGATACATTGACGGTCATGGCAAGTGAGGTGGGCGACTATGTTCAAACTAACGAGTAAACTAGCTTTGTCCAATCTGGTTAAAAATCGCAGTTTGTATTATCCATTTGCTTTGGCGACGGTACTGGCAACAGCGATTTTGTATAGTTTTGTCTCACTGGCTCATAGCCCCAACATGGAGACCTCTTATGGTGGTACAGCAGCTCGCATGACCTTGCAGTTTGGTATCCATGTCATTCAGATTGCCGTACTTATCCTCATCACCTATGCCAATAGCTTCGTCATGAAAAACCGCTCTCGAGAGTTGGGAGTCTATAGTCTGCTGGGCATGGAGAAAAAGCATCTGCTAGTCATGACCTTCTTTGAGCTCTGTGTCTTTTATCTAGCTACAGTTGGTCTGGGTATCTTGTCTGGCCTAGCTTTAGATAAGATGCTCTACGCAGTCCTTTTGAAATTGATGGGAATGCCGGCAGTTCTTGCCTCGACCTTCCAATGGCAGAACGTCTGGATGACTCTAATTAGTCTGGGTATTGCTTTTGCGGTGATTTTGTTGCTTAACTCTACGCGTCTTCTACGCTATAGCTCTCTTAATCTAATGAAAGAAAAGAAAGCCGGCGAGAAGAAGGGACGCTTCCTTTTGCTGCAAACCTTGCTGGGGCTCCTGCTCATGGGTGTAGCTTATTATATGGCTTTGACCGTTACCAAACCTGTCGCTGCTATCGGCAATTTCTTTATAGCTGTGATTATGGTTATCCTAGCAACTTATCTGCTTTTTAATGCAGGTTCGATTACACTATTGCAATTTCTCAAAAAGCGCAAAGGCTACTACTATAAAACGCAGAATTTCATTTCTGTTTCCAATCTTATCTCGCGGATGCGCAAAAATGCAGCAGGCTTGGCAACTATTTCCATCTTGTCCACCATGCTGCTGGTGACTTTAGTTGGTACAATCAATATCTATGTTGGAGGTCAGGATTATATTACTACCTTGCATCCAAAGGATTACAATGTCAGCATTGTCTTGCCGAAATCAACTGATCAGAAGGAGGCTCTGTTGGACAAGGTCCAGCAAGTCGCTCAGGAAACAGGTCTGAAGAAGCCTAACTATACTGCCTATCTTTACCAATCATCCTTCATCATGAAACTGGCCGGAAATGATATCACTGTTCCAATGCAAGGCGAGCTGGATTCGAATCCAAGTATCTTGACCAAGAAGTCTGCTGGCACGATTACGGTCATCAATCGTCAAGATTATGAAAAAATGACAGGGAAAAAGCTAGACTTGGCAGACGATGAAACTCTTGTCTATGGAAAAAATGTTTCCTTAAATAAGGACCAGCCTCTCCGAGTGAATGGCAAGGACTGGAAAATTAAGCAGATTTTACCGTCGAATTTCACGCATGGGAAAATCCCTAATCCAAACGATGTAGCCATGGAGCAGGGGCTCTATATGGTGGTCAATGATAGTAAAGCGGTTGGTCTTGATGCAGCTCATCACTATTACATTGGAGTTGCTTCAGAGACTAAGGACAGTAAAAAGTTTGTCGAGCAAGTCCAGCTGGAGTTGAGAGACTCTTTGGATCAGGACCAGGCCCAAGATGGTAGCTACGCAATGGCCAGTGACCGTCATAGCGCAGAAAAGAGCTATCAGGAACTTACTGGAACCTTGCTTTTCATCGGTCTCTTCCTTTCCGTTATCTTCCTTCTAGGAGCTGTTCTTGTGATTTACTACAAGCAAATCTCTGAAGGATATGAAGACCGCGATGGCTTTATCATTTTGCAAAAGGTTGGTCTAGATGAAAAGCAGACTAGAAGTACCATTCGCAAGCAAATCTTGACTGTCTTCTTCCTACCTCTCATCTTTGCTTTTCTACATGTAGCAGCGGTCTTTCATATGCTGCGCTTGATTGTTGCCCTATTGGGTGTGACCAATCTTCCTCTCTTAATCCAGACAACACTTGCGACTTGCGGCGTCTTCCTCCTGACCTATATTTTAGTATTCTTACTAACTTCCCGCAGTTACCGCAAGATTGTCGCCCGCTAAGAGCAAATCCCCGACCTCTAGGTCAGGGATTTTTTGGTGTCTGGAATTTTACCACTCATCTCTCTCATTTTACCGCTTGTCCAAAAAGCCGAGATTTTTCAATAAAGACTTGCTATCATAGTTTCAGAAGTTAAGGACAGGAGAAAATATCATGTTAGTAGAAACGAAAAATCTAACCAAAGTTTATGGCGATAAGATGGCAGTCAATAGCCTCGATATTCAGATTGAGAGAGGAAGTTTTACAGCTATTCTAAGCCCTAATGGAGCGGGCAAGTCGACAACCATTCAGATGTTGATTGGACTTTTACAGCCAACATCAGGACAAATCATTTATGCAGAAGAAACCAAGAGGAACAACTTTGTTGCACTTGACTTGACAATTAGGGAAAATGAAAGGTTATTCGATGGTAGCGGGACGGGGAATTTTATATCATATAGGTGTAAGGAAAAACAAATCAAAAATCAATATCCAAATAAAAGGAGGCCCACTATGAAAATAAATCTCTTCAACCATAAACAAAAGACACCAATGGCGCAGAAGATTTCCAAAGAAGAAATCGA